>NZ_JBICYB010000004.1:0-223332 GCF_043200575.1 Streptomyces sp. NPDC048392 | reverse complement strand
CGCCGCGGCTGTCGTGGGTGCCCGGCGCGCCGTTGGGGGGCGGGGGCCGGGGCGCGCCCCCGGCCGCGCGACCCCACGCCCGGCCTCAGGACGACCTGCGCTCCACCAGCTCCGTCGCCAGCACCACCTGGTGCCGCTCCAGCCCCCGTGAGGCGGCCGGACGGCGGTCCGCGATCTCGGCCAGCAGCAGGTCGATCATCGCGCGGCCCATCTCCTCGATGGGCTGGCGCACACTGGTCAGCGGCGGCTCCATATGACGGGCGATGGCCGAGTCGTCGTAGCCGACCAGCGCCACGTCGTCCGGGATGCGCCGGCCCGCCTCGCGCAACGCCTGGAGGGCGCCCGCCGCGGTGACGTCCGAACCGGCGAAGACCGCGTCCAGTCCGGGGCGGCGGCGCAGCAGTTCCACCATCGCGCGGTGCCCGCCCCCCTCGGTGAAGTCGCCCGCCTCGATCAGCCCCTCGTCCGCGTCGTGGCCCGCGTCCCGCAGGGCGTCGCGGTAGCCGTCGACGCGCCGCTGGGCACCGTAGACGTCGAGGCGGCCGGTGATGTGGGCGATGTGGCCGCGCCCCCGGGACAGCAGGTGCTCGACGGCCGAGCGGGCGCCGCCGTAGTTGTCCGAGTCCACCGAGGCCAGTGACTCCGCGGCCGAGCGCGGACCGCTGATCACCGCGGGGATCTCCAACTGGGTCAGCAGGTCGGGCAGCGGGTCGTCGGCGTGCACGGAGACCAGCAGGACGCCGTCCACCCGGTGCGCCGCCAGGTACTGGGCGAGCCGCTCCCGCTCCCGGTCGCTGCCCGCGAATATCAGCAGCAGCTGCATCTCGGTGTCGGACAGTTCGGAGCCGACACCCTTCAGCATGTCCGAGAAGTACGGTTCCGCGAAGAACCGGGTCTCCGGTTCCGGCACCACCAGGGCGATCGCGTCCGTGCGGTTGGCGGCCAGGGCGCGGGCGGCCGTGTTGGGGACGTAGCCGAGTTCCGCGACCGCCGCCTCGACGGCCGCCCGGGTCGCGTCGCTGACCCGGGGCGAGCCGTTGATCACCCGGGAGACCGTGCCGCGGCCGACGCCCGCCCGTGCCGCCACCTCTTCGAGGGTGGGTCGGCCCCCGCTCCGCCCACGCGCTCCGTGGCTTGCCATCGGCTCTGCCTCCCGTCGACACCCCGCACTCTGCGGCTGGCCTGGAATTTAACAGGCCGGTCGGGTGTAATGACCGACTCCGGTCCCTCCACCGCCGTACGGGGGTGTCTCCGCGCCGCTCGCGGCGTCCAGTTAACAGGCCGATAACTGAACGCGATTCGTCGCGTCCGTTCCCTTGACACCCCCGCCCGGACCCGGGACTCTTCAAGTCATCACTTGTGGGAGCGCTCCCACACTACCTGGCACATACACATCCCGCACGTTCCCCGCCCGAGCCGCAGCGACGAACGAACGACATGAAGCAGCGGGCCCAACCAAGTAGTTGGCCGGGGGGTCGGCACGTCAGGGCAACAGGAGGACCCAATGCGAGCAGCACGTACACGATCCGCCCGCAAGGTGGTGGTCATGGCGGCCATCGCGTCGCTGGGCGCCGGGCTGCTGGCCGGCTGTGCCGACGACGGCAACGACGAGGACAACTCGTCGTCGGGCGACAGCAGCGGCAAGACCACGGTCACCCTCGGTCTGTTCGGGACGATGGGCTTCAAGGAGGCCGGTCTCTACGAGGAGTACGAGAAGCTCAACCCGGACATCAACATCGAGGAGAACGTCACCGAGCGGAACGAGAACTACTACCCCGCCCTGGTGAACCACCTCACCACCGGCAGTGGCCTCCAGGACGTGCAGGCGATCGAGGTCGGCAACATCGCCGAGGTCGTCGCCACCCAGGCGGACAAGTTCGAGGACATGTCCAAGGCCGAGGGCGTCCAGAAGGGCAACTGGCTCGACTGGAAGTGGCAGCAGGCCACCACCAAGGACGGCGCCACCATCGGCCTCGGCACCGACATCGGCCCGATGGCCATCTGCTACCGCAAGGACCTCTTCGAGAAGGCCGGCCTGCCGACCGACCGCGAGGAGGTCTCCAAGCTGTGGGCCGGGGACTGGAACAAGTTCATCGAGGCCGGTGAGAAGTACAAGAAGGGTGCCGGCAAGGACACCTACTTCATGGACTCCCCCGGCGGTCTGATCAACGCCATGCTCAGCAGTGAGGACGAGAAGTTCTACGACTCCTCCGGCAAGGTCATCTACAAGACCAACCCGGATGTCAAGAAGGCCTTCGACCTGACCGCCGAGGCGGCCGAGAAGGGGCTGGTCCAGTCGCAGACCCAGTTCCAGCCGGCCTGGGACCAGACCATCTCCAACAGCCTGTTCGCCACCGTCGCCTGCCCGCCGTGGATGCTCGGCACCATCAAGGCCAAGTCCCAGCCGGAGTCCGCCGGCAAGTGGGACGTGGCCCAGGCACCGAAGTCCGGCAACTGGGGCGGCACCTTCCTGGGCGTGCCCAAGAGCGGCAAGCACGTGAAGGAGGCGCAGAAGCTGATCACCTGGCTGACCGCGCCCGAGCAGCAGGCCAAGCTGTTCTCCAAGATGGGCAGCTTCCCGAGCGCGCCCGCCGCGTACAAGCTGCCCCAGGTGACCAGCGGCAAGAACGACATGACCGGTGACGCGCCGATCGGCGAGCTGTTCGCCAAGGCCGCCGAGCAGATCCCGACCCAGGTGATCGGCCCGAAGGACCAGATCATCCAGCAGGGTCTCACCGACAACGGCGTCATCCTCGTCACCCAGGGCAAGTCGGCCGAGGAAGCCTGGGACAACGCCGTGAAGACCATCGACAACAACCTGGAGAAGTGACCGGAATGACCACCCGGCACGACACCGCCGCGTCCCCCGTCAAGGGGGGCGCGGCCCCGGGCCGCCCGCCCGGCGACAGGGGGGCCGCCGAGGCCGAGCGGAAGAAGCGGGACAAGCTCTCCCGCCGCTGGCAGCGGGACATGCGCTGGAGCCCGTACACGTTCGTCTCGCCCTTCTTCCTGCTCTTCCTGGCCTTCGGCCTGTTTCCGCTGATCTACACCGGCTGGGCCTCGCTGCACACGGTGG
Organism: Streptomyces sp. NPDC048392; assembly: GCF_043200575.1. Taxonomy (NCBI): domain Bacteria; kingdom Bacillati; phylum Actinomycetota; class Actinomycetes; order Kitasatosporales; family Streptomycetaceae; genus Streptomyces; species Streptomyces sp. NPDC048392. The sequence goes on along the minus strand of NZ_JBICYB010000004.1, from coordinate 220,256 downwards.
AGCTGACCGCGCCCACCGACATGAAGTGGACGGGTCTGGACAACTACACCCGCATCTTCGACGACGACTTCTTCTGGAACGCCGCCAAGAACACGCTGTACATCGGCATCATCTCCACGGTGCCGCAGCTGCTGATGGCGATGGGCCTCGCCCACATCCTCAACTACAAGCTGCGTGCCTCGACCTTCTACCGGGTCGTCATGCTGGCGCCGTACGCGACGTCGATCGCGGCGGCCTCGCTGGTCTTCGTGCTGCTCTTCGGCCGTGACTACGGCATGATCAACTGGGTCCTCGACATGGTGGGCCTGGACAAGATCGACTGGCAGAACGGCTCGTGGGCGTCGAAGTTCGCCGTGTCCTCGATCGTCATCTGGCGCTGGACCGGCTACAACGCGCTGATCTACCTGGCGGCGATGCAGGCGATCCCGCAGGACCTGTACGAGTCGGCGGCGCTGGACGGCGCGAGCCGCTGGCGGCAGTTCATCCACGTCACGCTGCCCTCGCTGCGTCCGACGATCCTGTTCACGGTCGTCGTGTCGACCATCGGTGCCTCGCAGGTCTTCGGCGAGCCGCTGCTGTTCGACGCCAACAAGGGCGCCTCGGGCGGTTCCCAGCACCAGTTCCAGACGCTCGGCCTGTACCTGTACGAGCAGGGCTGGGTCAACCAGCACCTGGGCCGCGCCTCCGCGATCGCCTGGGCGATGTTCCTGATCCTCATCGTGATCGGGATCCTCAACGCCGTCATCTCGCGCCGGCTGCGCGCCAGTAGTTAAGGAGAACCGGCCGTGACGACGACCATGACGAAACCCCCGGCCGACGCGGCACCCGAGCCGCCCCGGCGGGGCCGACGACGCTCCAGGGCGTCCCGGGCCGGCGGTACGCTGCACGCCGGGCCGATCGCCTACCTCATCCTCGCCCTGTTCACCATCGGCTCGCTGTTCCCGCTGGTGTGGACGGCGATCGCCGCCTCACGCGACAACCAGCGGCTCGCCCAGACACCGCCGCCCTTCTGGTTCGGCGGCAACCTGTTCGACAAGCTCGAGGTCGCCTGGAGCGACGCCAACCTCGGCGAGGCGTTCCTCAACACCACCATCGTGGCCGGCATCTCGGCGTTCACCATCGTGTTCCTGTCGACGATCGCCGGGTTCGCCTTCGCCAAGCTGCGCTTCCGCGGGCGCAACGCGCTGATGCTGATCGTCATCGGCACGATGATGGTGCCGCCGCAGCTCAGCATCATCCCGCTGTACATGATGGTCGCCAAGCTGGACTGGTCCGACCAGCTCCAGGCGGTGATCCTGCCGTCCCTGGTGAACGCGTTCGGCGTGTTCTTCATGCGGCAGTACCTGCTCCAGGCACTGCCGGACGAGATCATCGAGGCCGCGCGCGTGGACGGCGCCAGCAGTTGGCGCGTGATCTGGCACGTGGTGTTCCCGGCGGCGCGGCCCGCGATGGCCGTGCTCGGCATGCTGATGTTCGTGCAGTCCTGGAACGACTTCCTGTGGCCGTTCCTGGTGCTGACGCAGAACGGCAGTCCGACCGTGCAGGTCGCCCTCGCCGGACTGGGCCGCGGCTACACCCCGGACCAGTCCCTGATCATGGCCGGGGCGCTGCTCGGTACGCTGCCGCTGCTCCTGGTGTTCGCGATCTTCGGCAAGCAGATCGTGGGCGGCATCATGCAGGGCGCCGTCAAGGGCTGACAACCTCACCCCCGGGGCCGGGTCACCGCCGCCCCGGCCCGGGCTTCCCCCCTCGTCCTTCCTCCTCGTCGGTCCCCCCGGTCGGTCCGCCACGACCGGGACGACCCCGCCACGACCCGATATGGGAGCGCTTCCATGCTTGAGTCCGCAACGCCGGTGACCCCGGTGACCTTCCCCCCCGCCTTCCTGTGGGGCGCCGCCACCTCGGCGTACCAGATCGAGGGCGCGGTGCGGGAGGACGGCCGTACGCCCTCGATCTGGGACACCTTCAGCCACACACCCGGGAAGACGGCCGGCGGGGACACCGGTGACATCGCTGTCGACCACTACCACCGCTACCGCGACGACGTGGCGCTGATGAAGGACCTGGGCCTCGGCGCCTACCGCTTCTCCATCTCCTGGCCCCGGGTGCAGCCGACCGGCCGCGGCCCCGCCGTCCAGCGCGGGCTGGACTTCTACCGCCGCCTGGTGGACGAGCTGCTGGCCGCCGGGATCAAGCCGGCCGTCACCCTCTACCACTGGGATCTGCCGCAGGAGCTGGAGGACGCGGGCGGCTGGCCCGAGCGCGACACGGCGTACCGGTTCGCCGAGTACGCGCGGATCGTCGGCGAGGCGCTCGGCGACCGGGTGGAGCAGTGGATCACGCTGAACGAGCCGTGGTGCGCCGCCTTCCTGGGCTACGCCTCCGGTGTGCACGCCCCCGGCCGTACCGACCCGGCGGCCGCGCTGCGCGCCGCGCACCACCTGAACCTGGCGCACGGCCTGGGCACGGCGGCGCTGCGTTCGGTGATGCCGGCCCGCAACTCGGTGGCGATCAGCCTCAACACGTCCGTCGTACGTCCGCTGTCGAAGAGCCCGGCGGACCTGGCGGCGGCCCGGAAGATCGACGACCTGTCGGGCGGCATCTTCCACGGCCCGATCCTGCACGGCGCCTACCCGCAGTCGCTGCTGGAGGCGACGGCGCCGCTGACCGACTGGTCGTACGTCCAGGAGGGCGACCTGGAGCAGATCCGCCGGCCGATCGACGCGATCTGCCTCAACTACTACACACCCACGGTGGTGTCGGCGGCCGACGCGGACTCGCGAGCCCCGCGCGCCGACGGCCACGGGGCGAGCGACCACTCGCCGTGGCCCGCCGCGGACGACGTGGCGTTCCACCAGCCGCCGGGCGAGCGCACGGAGATGGGCTGGACCGTCGACCCGACCGGCCTGCACGAGCTGATCATGCGCTACGACCGGGAGGCCCCCGGCATGCCGCTGTACATCAGCGAGAACGGCGCCGCCTACGACGACAAGCCCGGCGCGGACGGCTCGGTGCACGACCCCGAGCGGGTCGCCTACCTGAACGGCCACCTCTCGGCGGTCCGGCAGGCCATCGCCGACGGCGCCGACGTCCGCGGCTACTACCTGTGGTCCCTGCTGGACAACTTCGAGTGGGCCTACGGCTACGAGAAGCGCTTCGGCGCGGTCTACGTCGACTACGTCTCCCAGCAGCGCACCCCGAAGTCGAGTGCCCTGTGGTACGGGCGGGCGGCCCGCACGGGGGCGCTCCCGCCGGTGGAGTCGGCCGAGTAGTCCCGCGGGAAGCGGGCGGCGGGACAAGGGCGCGGGGCGCGGCATCCGACGGGGGGATGCCGCGCCCCGCTCGTGGGGCCGGTGTGGGGGGAGCCCGGCCCTACTCGAAGGCGGCGAACGCCTTGGAGAAGGCGTTCGTCTCCTGGTCGACGGAGCTGCACGTGGCGTCGGCCGAGGGCTTCGGGCCGCCGGGGCAGGCCTTGTCACGGGTCGAGGACCACATCGACAGTCCGCCGAGGCCCTTGGACTTCGCGAACTCCACCAGCTGGGCGGCGTCCTCGACCCGGAAGACCTCGGAGGCGACGTCGTTGACGCCGATCATCGGCGTGACCGCGACCGTCTTCCAGGCGTCGCCGTCGGACAGTCCGAGGACGCCCTTGATCTGGGCCTGGGTGGCGGTGGCCGCCTGTTCGGCGTAGGTGCCCATGTCGGCGCTGTACGCGGGGCCGTAGTCCATCGCCATGATGTTGACGGTGTCGACGTCCACGCCGTTCCTCTTCGCGTCGGCGAGGAGGTCGACGCCCGCCTGGGTGAGGCCCTCGGGCATCACCGGGAGGGTGAAGGAGACGTCCAGGCCGGGGTGCTGCTTCTGCAGGGCGGCGATGGCCCGGGCGCGGCGGGTGTTGGCGGCCGTGTCGGGCAGCGCCCCGCCCTCGACGTCGAAGTCGACCTTGGTGAGCCGGTAGGCGTCGACGACCTTGCCGTACGCCGCCGTCAGCGCGTCGGCCGACGTGCAGGTCGTGCCCAGTTCGGAGCCGGACGCGCCGCCGAAGGAGACGCGGACGTCGCCGCCTCTGTCGCGCAGGGCGCCTATCTGGCCGGCGACTGCGTCGTTCCCGAGGTCGGTGACGCCGCCCCACTTGGGGGTGCAGCCGCCGCCGTCGGTGACGAAGGCGAGGGTGTAGTCCTTCACGCCGGTCGCCTCGGCGTTCGCGAGCAGGTCGAAGGCCGGGTAGAGGGAGGTGTCGACGTACGGCGCGAACCCGGCGCCCGCGGCCGTGCCGTTGCCGGGAGTACTGGTGGGCGCGGGGGTGGTGGCGGTGCCGGTCGGGGACGGCTCAATGGTGTCGGTGGCCGTGGGGTCCGGTGTGGGGGTCGGGGCCGGGGTCTCGGTGGGGCGGCCGCTGGGCTCGGGGGTGGCGCCGTCGTCCGCCGAGCACGCGGCGTCGTCGACGCGGCAACCGGTCGGGTCGGCGGTGCCGTTGACGACGAAGCCGACCGTGACGGACTCGCCGGCCTTCAGACCGTCCGTGTCCCACTTGGGCGGGGTCACGGTGACGTGCTGTCCGTCGGTCTTCGATTCGGCGTTCCACAGCGAGCCGAGCTTCGCGCCGGAGGGCAGGTCGAACTCCAGCGTCCAGTCCGTCTTCGCGTGCCCGCTGGTGTTGGTCACGACGTACTGCGCGGTGTAGCCCGTCGACCACTCGCTGGTCTTCGTGTACGCGGCGCCGACCGAGGCCGCCTGGGCGGTGCTGGTGAACAGCAGCGCCCCGCCACCGGCCACGGCCGCCGCGACGAGGGCGCCGATCGCCTTGTTCCTGCCACTGACCTTGCGTCGGTGCGTGCGCATCACGTGCCTGCCTTCGCTGTTCACGGTGCCCCCGCGGGAGACCGGCGGGGGCGGAGTGGGGGTGCGGCAGCACGCTAGCGGGCCGGAAACGGGCAAAGCGCCTCATCCGGGCGGGAGTTGGCGATCTTAGGGTGGGCTTAAGGAAGAGATCGGGACCGATTAATGGTCGCGGCCGGCCGGGACTGCCGACGCCGCCTTACGGCCCCACGGTGACCGCGCCGCACCGGTGCCGTCCGCCCGTCCAGCTGGATCCAGATCCGCACCTCGGTGCCGCCGAGCACGGAGGAGCCGATGCGCACGTCGCCGCCGGTCGACTCCGCCAGCCTGCGCACGATGTCCAGGCCGAGCCCGGTCGACCCGTCGGTGCCCGAACCCCGGCCGCGGGCCATCGCCGCCTCGGGGTCGGGTATGCCCGGGCCCGCGTCGGAGACGAGGACGATCACCGCGTCCTCGCCGTTGTGCAGGTCGACCGCGAAGGCGGTGCCTTCGGCGGTGTGCCGGAAGACGTTGCCCAGCAGGGCGTCGAGGGAGGCGGCCAGGTCGGTACGGGCGACGGGTATGCGCACCGGCCGGTCCGCGCCGGCCACCCGCCACTTGCGGCCCTCGTCCTCGGCCAGCGCCGACCAGAACCCCATCCGCTCCCGGACCACCTCGGCCGCGTCGCACCCGGCGCCGGGACCGGCGGCGGCCGTCTGCGGCTTGGCGTCCCGGGCGGTACGGATGATCGTGTCGACCTCGCGCTCCAGCTGCTCGACCGCGGCCCTGGTCTGCTCGGCGGCCGGACCGTCGCCGAGCGAGGCCGTGTTGAGGCGCAGCACGGTCAGCGGGGTGCGCAGGCGGTGGGACAGGTCGGCGGCCAGTTCCCGTTCGTTGGCGAGGAGCTGGACGACCTGGTCGGCCATCGAATTGAACGCGACCGCCGCGCGCCGCAGTTCGTCCGGCCCCTCCACGGGCACCCGCGCACCCAGCTTGCCCTCCCCCAGCTCGTGCGCGCCCTCGACCAGGCGCCGCGCCGGCTGCACCATCCGTACGCCCAGCCGGTCGGCGACCGCGACGGAACCGACGATCAGGGCGGCGCCGACCGCGGCGAGCACCGCCCAGGCGGTGCCGACGCCGTTGGTCACCTCGGACTCGGGGACGTACACCTCGACGACGGCGATCTCGCCGGAGCTGAGCGCGACCGGCTGGAGCAGGGTGGAACCGCCGCCCACCTCGGCGGTGGAGGCCCGCCCCATCTCCCGTACGGCGGCGATGTCCGCGTCGGTGGCGCGCTGCCGGCCGATGTCCGTGGCGCCGCCGGTCCCGGCACCGGAATCGGCGCCCGAACCGGTACCCGGCCCGGCACCGGACGCCGGTATGTGCACGGCCATCCCCGCGTCCGAGGCGGCGGAGGCGACGACGCGCTCCAACTCCTCGCGGTCGGTGGTGATGGACAGCGCCGGGGCGACGGCGGCGGCCTCCCGTTCGGCGTTGGAGAAGGCGCGGTCGCGGGCCATCTCCCGGATCACGAGTCCGAGGGGCACGGCGAAGGCCACCACGACCATCGCGGTGACCGCCAGCGAGACTTTGACCAGGGCCCATCTCATCGTGGCGGCTCCAGCTTCACACCGACGCCGCGCAGGGTGTGCAGATAGCGCGGCCGGGCCGCGGTCTCGCCGAGCTTGCGCCGCAGCCAGGACAGGTGGACGTCGATGGTCTGGTCGTCGCCGTAGGACTGCTGCCAGACCTCGGCGAGCAGTTCCTTGCGGGGGACGACGACCCCCGGCCGCCCGGCCAGGAAGGCGAGCAGGTCGAACTCGCGGCGGGTCAGGTCCAGTTCCACGCCGTCCAGTTCGGCCTGGCGGCGCAACGGGTCGACGGTGAGGCCGCCGACCCGGATGACGGTCGACGGCGCCGCCTCCGCGGGGCCGCCGCGGGCCCGGCGCAGTACGGCCGCCATCCGGGCCGACAGGTGCTCCACGGAGAAGGGCTTGGTGAGGTAGTCGTCCGCGCCCGCGTTCAACAGCCGTACGACCTCCGCCTCGTCGTCGCGTGCGGTGGCGACGATCACCGGTACGTCGGTGAGGCCGCGCAGCATCTTCAGCGCCTCGGAACCGTCCAGATCGGGCAGTCCGAGGTCCAGGATCACCACGTCGAACCGGAAATGGGCGACCTCGCGCAGCGCCTCCAGCGCCGTACCCACACTGCGCACGGTGTGCGAGGCGTGGGTCAGATGCCGGATGAGCGCCGAGCGTACGAACTGGTCGTCCTCGACCACGAGCACACTTGCCATGGGCGGCACCGTACGCCATGCGGAGCAGCCCGGCCTGGGCCTGTGGACAACCCCGTCCGGGTCACCGTCACACCGTGTTCTGGCGACACGCGTGGGGCGCGTGAGGCAGTATGGCCGCGATGCGCAGAGGACTCGTCCACCTGATCGCCTGGCTGCTCGCCACCGGCGCGGCGGTCACGCTGTCGTGGTGGGGCGTCCACGCGGTGATGGCGGGCACCGCCTACGACGCCCCCCGCGCACTGCCCATCACGGCGGCCGACGCCGGTGTGCGGGACGGTGAGCGCGGCGACGGGCGCGACGACGGGGGGTCCCTGGCGTCGTCCACCGGCAGGCCGCCGCCCTCGCGCTCGCCCTCACCCTCGCCCTCGCCCTCGGACAGTGCGGCGCCGGCGCCGGGCGGGACGACGCGCGAACCCACCCCGTCGCGTGCCGCGGCGTCCACCGCACCGCCCGAGGGCCCGGCGAGTTCCGCCCCCGCGGCGTCCGGCCGGGTCAGGAGTTACGACACCGACGGGGGCCGCGCGGTCTTCGACCTCGGCACGTCGTCCGCGTCCCTGGTGTCGGCGACGCCGGGTGCGGGCTGGTCGATGCAGGTGTGGAAGACGGAGTCGTGGATCCGGGTGGAGTTCGCCTCGGGCGCGGACCGGGTGTCGGTGTTCTGCACCTGGCACGACGGGCCGCCCCGGGTGGAGGTCGGCACCTACTGAGCCGGCTGTCCGGCCGGCCGCGGGGCGCCGCTCACCTGAACACGGAGTCAGGCGGCGCGGGCGAGTCCACCGCTGCCGCGTCCGTCACGGGCACGGCGCCGCCGGTGAAGTCCGTGAGCGCGCGGCCGTGTTCCACCCGCGCCGGGTGCGGGTCGGAGGCGGCGCGGCGGGTGAGTTCGGCGATCGGCAGCGGGTGGTCGGAGGCGACCAGGATCGCGTTGCCGAAGCGTTTGCCGCGCAGTACGGCCGGGTCTGCGACGAGGGCGAGTTCGGCGAACCGGCCGGCCGCGGTGGCGATCTGGCCGCGCAGGTGGGCGAGCGGCGGGCCGTCGGCGAGGTTGGCGGCGTAGACCCCGCCGGGCGCGAGCGCGCGCCGTACCTCGTCGAGGAACTCCCCGGAGGTCAGGTGGGCCGGGGTGCGGGCCCCGCCGAAGACGTCCGCGACGACCAGGCCGGCCCAGCCGTCGGGCACCTTGGCCAGCCCGGCGCGGGCGTCGGTGGAGCGCACCCGTATCCGCGCGCCGGGGTCCGGGGGAAGCTCCCGGCGGACCAGGCGGACGAGGGCGGCGTCCCGCTCGACGACCTGCTGGGTCGAGCGGGGGCGGGTGGCGGCGACGTAGCGGGCGAGGGTGAGGGCACCGCCGCCGAGGTGCACGGCCCGCACGGGCTTCCCGGGCGCGGCGGCCAGGTCGATGACGTGGCCGATGCGGCGCTGGTACTCGAAGGACAGGTACGCCGGGTCGTCGAGGTCGACGTGCGACTGCGGGGCGCCGTCGATCAGCAGCGTCCAGGCCCGCGGCCGGTCCCGGTCGGGGACCAGCTCGGCGCGTCCTCCGTCGACGTCCTCGACGACGGCCTCTGCGGCAGCGCGTCCGCGGCGGGTGTTCCTGGACTTTCCCATCGGTCCATTATCGGACCACGGTCGCCGGTCGCGTGTCGCGGGTCGCCGGTCGCCGGTCGCCGGTCGCCGGTCGCGGGTCGCCGGTCGCGGGTCGCGGGTCGCCGGACACCGGTCGCCGGTCGCGGGTCGCGGGTCGCCGGACACCGGTCGCCGGACGCGGGTCGCGGGTCGCCGGACACCGGTCGCCGGTCGCCGGTCGCCGGTCGCGGGTCGCCGGACACCGGTCGCGGGTCGCGGGTCGCGGGTCGCCGGACACCGGTCGCGGGTCGCGGGTCGCCGGACACCGGTTGCCGGGCACGGGCAGCGGTCGTATGGGAGACGGGCAACGGGCAACGGTCGTACAGGCTGCTCAGCGGCAGCTGTCCGCGGCCCTGATGAGCCGGGCCGCCTCGCCCAGCGCGGCCCGCAGTACGGCGGGATCGGTCGCCAGGTCCGCCTCGCCGGGCGGCAGCAGCCAGTCGGAGCCCTCCACGGGCGGCTCGGGCGCCGGGACGACGCGCAGCCCGCGGCCGTCCGTCTCCGTGCAGGTACTGCCCGGCACGTCCCAGGCGGCGGCGGTGCCCGGCGGCACCAGGAATCCCAGCGTGTCGCAGCCGTCGTCGTGAAGCACGGAGCCCATCCCCTCACCGGCTCCCCGCCTGAGGATGTCGACCGCCTCCAGACCCTGCCGGGTCGGCACGGTGACGACGTCACAGGCGTCGCAGGGGGAATCGCTGATGCTGGTGTCCATCCCGGCCTCCACCACGAAACTCCTCCTCGGACGAGCGGTCGGGAGTCGGGGGCCTCCCGGTCCGCCCGGTTCAACGCGGCGGAGCGTCAACGGCTACGGCACAAGGCAGCCGCGAAGGATGGCACTTCATGGCAGATCGTGGATGAGATATCCGGTTTGCAGCCAAACCGTGCGTGGCAGCTCCGTCACAGCCGGTACGTTCTTGCTCGCCGGAAACAGGGCTGCGCCCTCTTCCGGCATGGTTCGACGGTTCGCACGAGAGGACCCGGCCATGGCGTCGTCAACGGCGACCTCCGCCCAGCCCGAACGGCCCCCGCGGCCGAACCTCGCCTTCCGGCGGTTGCGCGGCAAGCGCTCCCCTGCGGAGTTCGCGGCGGCGGTCCGCCGGGCCGCGCGCGAGATCGGCGAGCGGGTCAGCTGCGACGCGCGCTACGTCGGCCGGGTCGAGGCGGGCGAGATCCGCTGTCCCAACTACGCGTACGAGCGGGTGTTCCTGCACATGTTCCCCGGCCGCACGCTCACCGACCTGGGGTTCGCGTCCCGCTCGTCGGTACGCGGACGCCAGGCGCGCACCGCTGGTGAGTCGCGAGGGGCGGGCGAGCCGTATGAGACGCACGACACGCAGGACCTGTACGAGACGCACGACGACAACGAGGAGAGCGACGTGCTGCGTCGCGCATTCATCACGAGCGGTGCCACGGTGGCCGCCGCCTCGCTGGGCCCCCTGGGGCCCGCCCTCGACGCCGCGGCGGCCGGGCACCCCGTGCGCCGGGCCGGGGCGGGCGAGGCCGGCGCCCTCGAGGAAGCCGTCCGCCGGATCCGGCTGCTCGACGACCGGCACGGCGCGGACGGTCTCTACCGGCGCGCGGCGGCCCCGCTGCGCACCGCGTACGCGCTCCTGGACGCCGGCGCTTCCCGGCAGGCGACCGCGGACCGGCTCTGCACGGGCGCCGGTGAACTGGCGATCTCCGTGGGCTGGCTGGCACACGACTCGGGGCGCTTCGACGACGCCCGCTCCCACTACGCCGAGGCCCTGGCCACGGCCCGGCTGAACGGGGACCCGGGCCTGGAGGCCCACGCCTTCTGCAACATGGCGTTCCTGGCCCGCGACGCCGGGCGGCCGCGCGAGGCGGTACGGGCGGCCCAGGCCGCGCGGCGCGCCGCCGGCCCGCTGGGCTCGGACCGGCTGATGTCCCTGCTCGCGCTGCGCGAGGCGGGTGGCTGGGCGGGGCTCGCGGACCGTGTCGGCTGCGAGCAGGCGCTGGCCCGCGCGCAGGCCTTCTTCGAGCGGGGCCGCTCGGACGCCGACCCCGAGTGGATGAGCTTCTACGGTGAGGCCGAGCTGGAGGGGCTGGAGGCCCAGTGCTGGTCCACCCTGGGCGACTGGCCCCGGGCCGCCCGGCACGCGCGGCGGGCGGCGGATCTGCAGGACCCGCACTTCACCCGGAACCTCGCGCTGTACTCGGCGGAGCTGGCCGACGACCTGGCCCGCGGCGGCCGCCCCGACGAGGCGGCGGGCGCGGGCATGCGGGTCCTCGACCTGCTGGGCGAGGTCCAGTCCTCCCGCATCCACACGATGCTGGCCGGAACGGCCCGGGTCCTCCTCCCCCACCGCCGCGCCTCGGACGTCTCCACCTTCCTGGACCGCCACGCGGCGCTGCCGCGGTCGGCATGACGCCCCTCACGGCCTGATCACTGCGGCGCTCGCACGCCGCCCCGGCTGCGGGCAGCGTGCCTTTCCCAGTGCCCGAACGGCCGAGCCGGCAGAGTACGCGGAGAGGCATCCGCGACGCCGGTCCGCGCACCCACCGTCGCCCGGCCCCGACACCGGGCACCGCCGTCACCGGCATGTCACCGGCACGGGCCCGTCAGCCGACGAGATGCCCCGAATCGTTCCAGCTCTCCAGCGCCGGCTCCCCGTAAGCCCACCCCAGCACGGACAGCGACGTCGGATTCAGCCGTATCCGCGCCCCGAACGACACCGGCAGGCCCAGCCACCGCGCCCCGATCGACCGCAGAACGTGCCCGTGGGCGAAGACCAGCACGTCACGGTCGGCCTCCCGCGCCCACGCCACCACCTCGTCCGCGCGTGCGGTGACGTCCGCCGCGCTCTCCCCGTCCGGGGCCCCGTCCCGCCAGATCAGCCAGCCGGGCCGGACGGCCTGGATCTGCTCCGGCGTCATGCCCTCGTACGCCCCGTAGTCCCACTCCATCAGCGTGTCCCACACGCGGGCGCGCTCGCCGAAACCCGCGAGGGCGCAGGTCTCGCGCGCGCGGACCAGCGGACTGGTCCGCACCTCCACGCCGGGCAGCCCGTCCAGCGGCGCCCGGTGCAGCCGCTCGCCGAGCAGCTTCGCGCCGCGCCGTCCCTCCTCCAGGAGCGGCACGTCGGTCCTGCCGGTGTGTCTGCCGGACAGCGACCACTCCGTCTGTCCGTGCCGGGCCAGCAGGATGCGCGGTGCCATGAAGAGGCCTTTCCGGGAGATATGTCTGAGGGGACTCCTCCATCATCCCGTACTGTCCGTGCGGGCAACCCGGGGGGCGATTCCGGCGTCTTTCCGGTCCGAGGGCGCTTCGCGGAGCGGACGCGGGGAGGCCGTAGAGTGGCTCGCCCGTGTCCGTCCAGGCGCGCCAGTAACGAGAAGGGGGAGGGCGATCGGATTGCCGCACACCGAGAAACCGGGCACCGAGGCGGCCCCGAATCCTCGGCTGCGCTGGTGGACCGAGCTGCCGCTCATCGTCCTCGTGTACGCCTGTTACAGCGCCGGGCGCCTGCTCGTGCGGGGCGAGGTCTCCGACGCCGTCGACCACGGTCTGGCCATCCTGGACATCGAGAAGGCGCTCCTCCTCAACGCGGAGCACCCGCTCAACCGCCTCTTCACCGACCAGCCCTGGATCGGCGTACCGGCGGACTTCTGGTACGCGTCGCTGCACTACCTGGTGACCCCGGCGATCCTGATCTGGATCTTCCGCTCCCGCGCCGTGCGGTACCGGGCGGCCCGCACCTGGCTGATGGCGTCCACGTTCATCGGACTCATCGGCTTCACGCTCCTGCCGACCTGCCCGCCCAGGCTGCTGGACGCGAGTCACGGCTTCGTCGACACGATGGCCCAGTTCAGCTCGTACGGCTGGTGGGGCGGCGAGGCGAGTGCGCCGCGCGGCCTGGGCGGGATGACCAACCAGTACGCGGCGATGCCGAGCCTGCACGTCGGCTGGGCACTGTGGTGCGGCGTGATGCTGTGGCGCCACGGCGGCACGCGCACCGCGAAGGTGGCCGGTGTCGTCTACCCGCTGGTGACCACGGTCGTGGTGATGGGCACCGCGAACCACTACTTCCTCGACGCGGCCGCCGGTGCGGCCGTGATGGGCGCGGGGCTGCTGCTGACGCCGTTCGTGCTGCGGACCGCGGAGCGGCTGCGGACCCGGCTCACGGCCCGTTTCGCACCGGAGGCGACCGCTTCCCCGTCCGCCCCGGACGGCGCCGGTTCCCCGATTGTCAGTGCCGGATGCCAGACTTCCGCGGGTGAGCGATTTCCACGGCAGCGCGAGCAGCGGTTCGGACCGGGAGCCGAGCCGGACACCGCCCCCTCGGACGCGGGGGACGAGACTCCGGCACCGGCTCGCTGAGCTGCGCGGTCCCGACGTACCGGCCAAGGCGCTGGACGCGCGTGCCCTGGCCGCCCTCGCCGCCAATCCGGGGTGTCAGCGGCGGGCGATCCTCGACGGCGCCGGGGTGGACAAGGCCTCGCTGGCCAGTGCGCTGGGCTCGCCGTCGGTCTTCGGACAGTCGCAGTTCGCCTTCACGCGGGGCAACGCCTTCGAGGCGAGGGTCAAGGCGGACGGCGGCGCCGAGTTGCTGCGGCTCGCGCACGAGAAGCTGGACCGGGGTGCCGAGCCGCCCGCCGACGCCCAGGTGCCCGACCTGTCCGCGACCGGCCCCGAGGGGCGCGCGGCGCGGACGTCACTGGCCCTGCGCGAGGCCACCGGCACCCCCGGTACGTGGACGCTGCTCGACCATCCGATGCTCGCCCTCGAGGTCGCCGGTTCGCCCGCCTTCCTGGAGCCGGACGCCGTGGTGGTGCATCCGGACGGCAGTTGGACGGTCGTCGAGATCAAGTCCTTCCCCATGCTGGACGGCTCCGCCGACCCGGCGAAGGTCGGCGCCGCCGCACGGCAGGCCGCGGTGTACGTGCTGGCCCTGGAGCGGGTCGCCGCCCGTCTGGACCCGGCCCCGCGGGTACGCCACCGCGTCCTGCTCGTCTGCCCAAGGGACTTCTCCAACCTGCCCGCCGCGTCCGCCGTCGACGTGCGCAAGCAGCGCGCGGTCACCGGCCGGCAGCTGGCCCGACTGACCCGTATCGAGGACATCGCCGATGCGTTGCCCGAGGGTGTCTGCTTCTCCCCCGAGCTGCCGGCCGAGGAGCTGGTGGCGGCGGTCGAGTCGGTCCCGGCGGCGTACGCACCCGAGTGCCTGTCCGCCTGCGAGCTGGCCTTCCACTGCCGTGGCCGGTCCCGCGAGGCCGGTGCGGTGACCTCCCTGGGCCGCCCGGTCCGGGCCGAACTGGGCGGGCTGTCGACGGTCGAGGACGTGCTGGCCGCGGCCCGCGGAGAGGCCGGCGGCCCGGACGATCCGACGGTGGCCGCACTGCGCAGGGCCGCCCGGCTGCGCGCCGAGGCACTCGCCACGGCAGGTGCGGGGCTCGGCGGGGCGGCAGGTGCCGGGCTCGGCGGGAAGACCGGCGCCGGACTCGATGGGAAGACCGGCGCCGGACTCGGCGGGAAGGCCGACGCCGAGGCCAACCGGGTGACCGACGCCGGGGCCAGCCGGGTGACCGACGCCGGGGCCAGCCGGGTGACCGACGCCGGGGCCAGCGGGGTGGCCGGGTGTCGCTGATCACCACACTCGCCCGGCTGGAGGCCGTGCGCACCGGTCGCGCCCAGCCCTCCGCCACCGTCCGGCACCGGCATCTGTCCGGCCGTCCGCTGGTCTTCGTCCCGCTGATCACCGCCGGTGAGGCGGGCGCCCCGCTCGGCGCGCTGGTCGGCACCGACCGGGACGCGCCGCACCTGCTGGTCGTGCCGCAGCCCCGCGACCGCGACCTGCGCTTCACCTTCCTCGCCGAGCTGGCCGACATCGTGCTGCCGCACGTCGAGGCCTGCGCGGAGAGCGTCGAGGCCGCCGAGCGCACCGAGACCGACCCGGAGACGGGCAAGCGGGTCAAGGTCGAGGTCGACCTGTGCGCGGATGCCGCGCAGCTGGTCGTGCCGAGCCGCGCGGGCATCGACTTCGTACGCCTGCTGGGCCGTTCCATGCGCTTTCGGCGTACGGCGGAGCAGGACCCGGAGACCCCACACCCCGCGCCGCCGCGGGTGCCGCTGCTCGGCCGCTGGCTGACCCACTACGGCGAGCGGGCCCGCGTGCCCGGCTCCTCGCTCCTCCTGGCCATGACCGACCTGCTGGGCCGGCACTGGGCGACCGGGCAGTCCACCCTGGAGGACCAGCACCTGGGGGCACTGCTCGCGTGGATCGCGCCTGGCGACGGGGAGCCGACCGGAGCGCAGGCCGCGCGCCGTGCCGAACTCGCGCGCGACGCCGGCGGTCAGCTGCTGTGCCCGCCCGCGGGCCCGGCGACGGACCCGGCCTTCGACAACAAGCTGCTCGCCCCCGCCATCGAGCGCTACGACCGGGCCCGCACCGCGCTGGCCGCCGCCGAGGACGGCCTGGAGGCCGACGAACGGCTTGGCACGCTCACGGCCGCCGAGCGGGAGATCCGCACCCTGGTCGAGAGCCGTACGCGGCCCACCTGGGACTCGGTGTGGCGGGGCCTGGACCTGCTGCGGGAGCTGCCGGAAGGGGCTCATGCCGGGGAGCGCTGGGTCCGCGACCGCTGGTCGTTCACCTCCCACCGCGACCGTGTCCTGGCCGGCGAGCCTCCGCAGCCGCGCCGTGACGACGCGGTGACGGCGGCGAACAAGCTGGCCACGCGTGAGCGCGAGCAGGCACGTCTGGAGGCCCAGGAGGCGTTGGACGATCCGCTGGTGATGGCCGGGCGGCGGCTGTCCGGGGAGGCGTTCGCGGGCGAGGTCGTCGACGTGGTGATGGCGTACAGCGAGAGCAAGCGGCCCGGTCCGCGCCCGCTGGTCACGGTCCGCACGGACGACCGCCCGCACCTGGGCGAGCGGGTGAAGGTCTACCGCTCGCTGGGCGGCAGGCCGCAGGCGGCCGAGTACGTCGGGCCGGCGGGCGATCCCGACGACGGGACGGTCGTCCTGCGGATCACGGACAAGATGGGCCGCGGCAGGGAGCCGGAGGCCGGGTCGGTGCCCGAGAAGGGCGACCTGGTCTGCTTCACCCTCTTCGAGCACGAACAGCGGGGCGGCCCGAAGCTCCCCGACCCGGAGCAGACCCCGTGGACGCACGGCGGCCCGCCCGGCGTGACGGCCGCCGTGCCGGAGGCCGCCGACGCCCAGACCGAGGAGGACGTGCTGTGACCGCAGAGGCCCCCACGGCACACGCCGGCCGAGCTGCCGCTCCGGCCCTCGCCCCGGGCGCGGAGGCGGCCCGCGCCACCGCGGCGATCCTCCACGACACCCTGCACGGCACGGAGCGCGGTGTCGTCGTCGACTCCCCGCCCGGCGCCGGCAAGTCCACGCTCGTGGTGCGGGCCGCGCTGGAGCTGGCCGAGGCCGGCCGGCCCCTGATGGTGGTCGCCCAGACCAACGCGCAGGTGGACGACCTGGTCCTGCGTCTGGCCGAGAAGAACCCGGACCTCCCGGTGGGCCGCCTGCACAGCAGCGACGCCGACCCGTACGACAAGGCGCTCGACGCGCTGGCGAACGTACGCAAGTCCGCGAAGGCCGCCGACCTCGCCGGGCAGGCCGTCGTCCTGTCGACGGCCGCGAAGTGGGCGCACGTCGAGGTGGACGAGCAGTGGCGGCACGCGATCGTCGACGAGGCGTACCAGATGCGCTCGGACTCGCTTCTGGCGGTCGCCGGGCTGTTCGAGCGGGCGCTGTTCGTGGGCGACCCGGGTCAGCTGGACCCGTTCTCGACGGTGGGCAGTGAGCAGTGGGCGGGCCTGGCCTACGACCCGTCCGCGTCCGCCGTGACGACGCTCCTCGCCCACAACCCCGCCCTCCCCCAGCACCGCCTTCCGGTGTCCTGGCGCCTGCCCGCGTCGGCGGCCCGCCTGGTCTCCGACGCCTTCTACCCGTACACGCCGTTCCGCAGCGGTACGGACCACGGCGAGCGGAGCCTGGCCTTCACGGTGCCGTCGGACGGCTCGGGCGCGGACCGCGTGATCGACGAGGCCGCCGCCGCCGGCTGGGGCCTGCTGGAGCTTCCCGCCCGGCACACGCCGCGTACCGACCCGGAGGCGGTGCGCGCGGTGGCGGCGGTGGTCCGGCGGCTCCTCGACCGGGACGGCCGGGCGACGTCCGAGCGCTCACCGGACCCCGCTCCCCTGACCGCCGCCCGCATCGCCGTGGGCACCGCGCACCGCGACCAGGCGGCGGCGGTCCGCTCGGCGCTCGCCGGCCTCGGGGTGAGCGACGTGACCGTGGACACGGCGAACCGGCTCCAGGGCCGCGAGTACGACGTCACGGTCGTCCTGCACCCGCTCTCCGGCCGCCCCGACGCCACCGCCTTCCACCTGGAGACCGGCCGCCTGTGCGTCCTCGCCTCCCGGCACCGGCACGCGTGCATCGTGGTCTGCCGGGCTGGGGTGGGCGAACTGCTGGACGACTATCCGTCCACGGAACCGGTCCAGCTGGGCACGTTGGTGAAGTTCCCGGACGGCTGGGAGGCGAACCACGCGGTGCTCGCGCGTCTCGGGGAGCACCGGGTGACCCCGCGCCCCTGACCACCGCCGCCACACCGGCCCGAGTGTGACGCCCCCACCCCGCCGGACGGAGTCCGGCACACCGCCGCAGGCGGCCGATGGACACAGCCCGGACGGCTGGGAGGCGAACCACGCGGTGCTCGCGCGTCTCGGGGAGCACCGGGTGACCCCGCGCCCCCGACCACCGCCGCCACACCGGCCCGGCAAACGGCTGCGTCGGCCTGTGGGCCCGTGCAACCTGGCCCTGACGCTCTGCACCTCGCCCGAGCCGTTCATGGCGTCCGTTTCGTCCGAGGCAAGGTGCCCCACACCCGGCCGGTCCGGTCCGGTCCGGTCCACGAGGCTGCCCGGGACGAGGGCGCCGATCAGGATGCCGATCGAGCCGACGGTCGTCAGGGCGGCGAGGTGCCGTCCTCGGCCACCTTCACGGGGGCGTGCCGTGCATCGTCCTCGCCCGCTGGGTTCCGGAGTCGCCGCGGTGGCTCGCCGACCACGGCGGCCGCGAGAAGGCTCCGGCGACCATGGGGTCGGTCGAGCAGACGGCCGAGAAGCTCCCGGCGCCCCGTTGCCGTCCCCGCCCCGGCCCACCCGGTCGGCCGCGGGCAAGGACGGCGGCCTGCGCGGACTGCCCCTGCCCGTACACGCGGAGCTGCTCCCCGCCCTGATCAGGGCGCTGGGCTGCCGCGTGGGCGGCGCGATCGGCACGGTGTTCGTGACCCCGGCGGTCGTCGCCGTCGCGGGCTCCCTGTCGGCGGCGGCCTGGGCGCCGGAGACGAGCGGCCGCGCCCTGGAGGACGTCGCGCCGTGGGGGGAGCGGTCGCCGCGGCGAGGACAGGGGCGGGATTCTGTCCTTCGGAAGCTCGTTTGAGCGGCGCATGAACAGATACGTGCGAAGTGTTCACGTCTCGGCGACAGGGGGGTGGGTACGGGCCAGATGCGTCGCGAGCCGTTCGACCAGCCTGCGGGCGGGCTCCGGGGCGACGACCTCGATGTGTTCGCCGAACTGGAGCAACTGCCGCACCCCGTCGACCTGGTCGTATGCCACGGTGATCTCGACCCGCCCGTGGTCCCCCCGGTCGCTCGCCTCCTTGAGCCTGGCGCCCAGGACGCGGCGGGCGAGGTCGAGGCTGCCCGCGTCGAGGCGCGCCGTGACCACGACACGGTCTCTGCTCTCCAGCTCCTCACCCAGCTTCCGCGCCGTGCCGGCGAGGTCGGCGCCGGGCCGCAGTCGGCGGTCGCTGTCGAGCAGGGCCCAGTGCTGGAGGCGGGACAGTGCGAACAGCCGGGGCTCACCGTCCCGGTCGGCCACGAGGTACCAGCGCCCACCCCGCTGCACGAGCCCGTAGGGGTCGACCACGAGCTCCCGCGCGGACTCGGCGCCGCTGCGCCGGTACACGATCCACAGCCGCCTGGCCATGCGCACGTCCCGCACCAGGCCCGCGACGTCGGGCAGGGGCGCGGCATCCTCGAACCAGGGCCGGTTGTCGATCACGATCACGTCCGTCAGCGCCAGCGGCAGGCCGTCCCGGGCGGGCGGCAGTGCCCGACGTGGTGTGAGCTTGCGCAGCGCCGACCGGGCGGCAGCCTCGCCGCCGAGCTGACGGGCACGGTCGAGATCGAGCCCGACCGCCCGCAGCAGATCGGCCTCGCCGGTCGTCAGTTTCGACAGGTCCGCCTGGTCACCGGGCAGCAGACTGATACCGCCGTACCTGCCCCGCTCGGTGCAGACGGGAATCCCGGCGTCGACGAGCGCCCGTACGTCCCGCAGAACGGTCCTCGTCGACACCCCCAGCTCCTCGGCCAGGGCTTCGGCCGTGGTCCGCCGGCGCGCCTGCAACGCCGCGAGAAGCTCGATCAAACGCTGCGGCCGACTCATCCGACAGCTCCCTCGTCCGAACACGACAGCTTCTGTCATGTTCTCAGGCGAGGCTGACACCAGCGGCCGAGCGGCCGCTCGGAAGGAGCCGATACCCATGTCCGCACCCAACCTCTTCCTCGTCTACGTCAGCGACGTAGAGCGCGCGACCGCGTTCTACTCCGACCTGTTCGGCATCAAGCCGGTGGTCACCACGCCGCGCTACGTCCCCTTCGAGGTCGCGCCCGGCGTGCTGTTCGCCGTCTGGAGCGGCCGCCGGGACCGGGTCGCGCCGCAGACGCCGCGCACCTCGGAGGTCGGCCTGATGGTGCCGGGCGCCGCCGCGGCCGTCGACGCGATCCACGCCGAGTGGGCCGCCAAGGGCGTCGCCGTGGTGGAGGAGCCCCACGACGAGGTCTTCGGCCGCACCTTCGTGGTCACCGACCCGGACGGCAACCTGATCCGGGTCTCACCCGTCGACCAGGTGGCGTGACCACCCGCGAACGGCGTCGCCGTCACCTCTTCCACGCCTGCGTCGTAGGGTCGGAGCCGTCACCGGGGAGGTCTTCTGGTGCACAGGATGACCTGTCCGATGAGCGTCTCTCCCGACGGCTACATCGTCGGGCCGGACGGCGGCTTCGGCTGGACGGATCCGGACGGGAAGGTCTTCCGCTCCTTCACCGACGAGCTGCGACGGACCGGCGTCCACCTGATGGGGCGGCGGCTGTACGAGACGACGCTGGACCGGGAGACCGCCGAACAGGACGAGTCGCTCGACGACTCGGAGCTCGCGCGGGCCGCCCTCTGGAAGGCGCTGCCCCGCCCGTCCTCCCGCTCCAACGGCTCGCCCTCCCCGTCTCCGCCCCCCACCGTGCTCCCCGCCGCCCTCCGGGCGCCCCGCCGGGGAATAACCGGAGACACCCTCCTGTTACGTCGCGAAGCGACCCGCGTACGTCAACCACAGGAGGCACCCCACCATGGCCGTAGACGCCGCAGAGGAGATCCGGGGCACCGCCCACGGCGCCGCTCCCGTCCCCCTCTCCGTACTGGACCTGGTGACCGTCGGGGCCGGGCGGACCGCCACCGACGCCCTGGGGACCAGCGTGGACATCGCGCGCCTCGCCGAGGCCCGGGGCTTCCACCGGTACTGGGTCGCCGAGCACCACTCCATGCCCGGCGTCGCCTCCTCCTCTCCCGCGGTGATCCTGGCCCACCTGGCCGCGTACACCGACCGCATCCGGCTCGGCTCCGGCGGCGTGATGCTGCCCAACCACGCGCCGCTCGTCATCGCGGAGCAGTTCGGGACGCTGGAGGCCATGGCCCCCGGTCGCGTCGACCTCGGCCTCGGACGCGCCCCCGGTACGGACGGGGCCACCGCCGCCGCCCTGCGCCGCAGCGAGCGCCTCAACGAGGGCGCCGACGACTTCCCGCAGCAGCTCGCGGAGCTGATCCGGTTCCTGGACGACGACTTCCCGGACGGTCACCCGTACGGCCGCATCCACGCCGTGCCGGGACCCGTGCAGGCCACCTCGCCCGGGGGCGTGCAGTCGGCGCACCGGCCGCCGGTGTGGCTGCTCGGCTCCTCCGGTTTCAGCGCGCGGCTGGCCGGTACTCTCGGGCTGCCCTTCGCCTTCGCCCACCATTTCTCGGCACAGAACACGATCCCGGCGCTGGAGCTGTACCGGGAGTCCTTCCGCCCGTCCGCCGTGCTCGACGCCCCCTACGCCCTCATCGGCGTCTCCGCGCTCGCTACCGACGACGAGAAGGAGGCCCGCCGGCAGTTGCTGGCGGCCGCGCTGAACATGGTCCGCCTGCGCACCGGGCGCCCGGGGCTCGTGCCGACGCCGGAGGAGGCCGAGGCGTACGACTTCAGCCCGATGGAGTCGGAGTTCGTGCGGTCCTGGAACGCGAACGTCATCCACGGGTCCGCCGACGAGGTGCGGACCGGCCTCGACGACCTGCGCAAGCGCACCGGCGCCGACGAACTGATGATCACCGCCAACGCCCACGGCGGCGACGTACGCCTGCGCTCGTACGAGCTGATCGCCGACGCCTACGGGTTGCCGACGCCGGCCTGAACCCCGGCCGGTCCTGGTCCGGCGGAACCCAGTAGCGCGGAGATGCGGTCCGGCGCCACCGGCCGGGAGTAGAGCCAGCCCTGACCGGTGTCGCAGCCGATGCGGCGCAGGCGGGTCGCCTGGTCGGAGGTCTCCACGCACTCGGCGGTGACGGTCAGGCCGAGCCGGTGGGCGAGCTGGACCATCGCCTCGACGATCACCTCGTCGGCCGGGTTGGCGGCCCCGGCGACCGCGCCGTCGGCGACCGCGCCGTCGGACACGGCGTCGTACTGGAAGCCCCGGACGAAGGCACCGTCCAGTTTCAGGACCGAGACCGGCAGCCGGCTGAGGTAGGCCAGGTTCGAGTAGCCGGTGCCGAAGTCGTCGATGGCGATGTGGACGCCCATGTCGCTGAGCGCCTTGAGGACCTGGAGCGGGCGCCCGGCCGAGCCCATCACCGCCGACTCCGTCAGCTCCAGCTGGAGCAGGTTCGGGGCGAGGCCCGTCTCCTCCAGGGTGCGGGCCACGTCCGCGACCAGGTCGGAGTCCCAGACCTGGCGGACCGCCACGTTGACGCTGACGAAGATCGGCGGCTCGTCCGGGTGGGCCAGCTGCCAGCGGCGGGCCTGGTGGCAGGCCGTGCGCAGGATCCAGCGGCCGAGGGGAACGATCGAGCCATCCTCCTCCGCCAGCGCGATGAACCGATTCGGCGCCAGTACGCCGAACTGAGGATGATTCCAGCGGATGAGCGCCTCGACGCCCCGCACCCGGCCGTCCTCCATGCCGACCAGCGGCTGGTACTCCAGCGCGAACTCGCCGCGCTCGATGGCGGGGCGGAGCGTGGCGGCCAGCGCCTGGCGGGTCATGCGGCTGGCGTTGCGCTCGGGGTCGAAGAGCGTCCAGCGGGCCCGGCCGTCGGCCTTGGCCCAGTACAGGGTCGTGTCGGCGGCCTGCATGAGCGCGGTGGGGGTGGTGCCGGCGGTGTGGCGTTCGACGACGCCGACCGAGGCGGTGACCGACAGTCTGCGATCGCACAGCTCGAAGGGCGGCTGGAGGGCCGTCAGGACCGCCTGGGCCAGGTCGGCGAGCTGGTCGGTGCCGGTGGAGTCCTCCACCAGGAGGGCGAACTCGTCGCCTCCGAGCCGGGCCACCAGCGGGACGCCTGACCGGGCGTGGGCGGCCTCGTCCGCGCACCGGGTCAGCCGTTCGGCCACGGCGGCGAGCAGCCGGTCGCCGACGCGGTGGCCGTGGGTGTCGTTGACGGCCTTGAAGCCGTCCAGGTCCAGGTAGCACACGCCGATCCGGCCGGTGCCGCCGTGCTCGTACGACTCCGCCTCCAGCGCGGCCGTCAGGCGTTCGAAGAACAGGGCGCGGTTGGGCAGCCGGGTCACGGGGTCGTGCATCTGGAGGTGGCGCAGCCGGGCCTGCAGTTCGCGCCGGGCGCTGACGTCGGCGACGGACAGCAGCAGACCCGGGCTGTTCCCGGAGTCGGCCAGCGGTTCGACCGTCACCTGCGCCCACAGGGAGTGCCCGTCGGCCCGCTTGAGCCGTCTGGTGCAGCGCAGCCGGGGCTGCCGGCCGCGCAGCACCTCGCGGTAGGCGTGCCAGGTACCGGCATCGGAGGCGAGGTCGACGAGGTCGGCCGCCACGCGGCCGGCCAGTGCGGCCGGGTCGGTGCCGAGCAGAGTGCCCAGTGTGTCGTTGGCGCTGACGACCAGGCCCTCGGCGTCGACGACGGCCATGGCGAGAGGGGCCGCGGTGAACACCGACCGGTAGGCCGGGGACCCCGTACGCGCAGTACGAGGAGCCAGACCGCTGTCACTCTCTGTGATGACCGACCGGCCGAGGTCTGTCGCGGGCGCCGGCCCTTCGGAGGTTCCGTCCACCGCTCGCTCCCGCAGTGCCTCGATCTCTGTTCGTGCTCTGTTCGTGCAGGAAAGTGTGCCGATCATAGAGGCTGACACCGGGCCCTTCCAGCCGCCGTCCCGAGTTCCGGACCGGGCGACCCCTCTGGCAGATCGTTTCCGCTCACACCTGGACGGGCCTTTCACGCCTCCGACCAGTTGTGACGTTCCGTGAGTGTCTTCGGGAGGTCGGCCGGAACGGCTCCGGCGACATCCCGGCCGGCTCACCCATCCGGTGCAGGCGAACAGGGCGTAATAAGACAATCATGCACAAGCTGGGTGCGGCGTCCCGTCAACCGCACCCGGAGGTCCATGTGCCGCGCCGGCTCCCCCTGAGGCGACTTCCCCGGGAGGCTCTCGCGGGCCACGGTGCGGGCCGCCGGGCGGCGGGGACGGGCGCCCGGCCCAGACTGCGCAGCACCGCGGCCGTGTGCACCACGATGTCGGCGCTCGCCGCGACCTCCCTGATCACGGCCCCCTCGGTCGCCGAGCCCTTCTCCCCGGAGCCCTGCGCGCTGCGGCGCACCGAGGTGCACCACTCCGAGGGCCTGGACACCTGGAACGCCACCTATCCGCGGCCCGCCCGCGTCCTGGACGCGGTGATGGTGTTCCTGTCCTTCCCCGACTCCCAGCCGCTGACGGCAGCGGCCGAACTCGCCGCCGACCACTTCCCGGCCACCGGCAGCTTCTTCCGGCGGGCCTCGTACGGCGCGTTCACCCTCCGCCCGCACCCGCTGCCGAGATGGATCCCGATGCCGAGCCCGTCGACGTCGTACGCCATACGGCGGGACTGGAGCCCCGAGCACCGGGCCGCCTACCTGCACGACGCGCTGGACGCGGCCGACCGGTACGTCGACTTCTCCCGGTACGACGTCGTCTACTTCGTCGCGGACCCGGACGCGCCCGGGGTGGACTCCGACGCCACGAAGGTCGTCAACCTGGACGCGCCCCTGCGGGCGGACGGCACCGGCATCCGGCGGGTCGTCACGGTCTTCGAGAACCATCCGCCGGACCGGCTGGTCCTGGCCCACGAGACGGGGCACGTCTTCGACCTGCCCGACCTCTACCACCGGCCCGTCGACGGCAAGGGCGACTGGGACACGCATGTCGGCGACTGGGATCTGATGGGCAGCCAGTTCGGGCTCGCACCCGACCTCTTCGGCTGGCACAAGTGGAAGCTGGGCTGGCTGCGGCCCCGGCAGGTGGCCTGTGTGCGGGGCAGCGGGCCGACCCGGCTGACGCTGGAGCCGCTGGGGGCGGGCCCGGGGGTGGAGGTGACCGGCGCAGCCGGCGCTCCCGCCTTCGGCCTCGGGCAGGGCACGAAGCTGGCCGTGGTGCGCACGGGCGCGGGCAGCGTGCTCGCCTTCGAGGTGCGCACGCCGGTCGGCAACGACGTCTCCGCATGCCGGGCGGGGGTGCTGGTGTACCGGGTGCACAGCGGGGCACAGTCGGGGGGCGGACCGATCGAGGTGATCGACGCCCACCCGGACAGCCAGGCCTGCTGGGCGGACTCGGTCTACCCACCGCTCGCCGACGCCCCGGTGGCCCTCGGCGAGAGCTTCACGGTGCCGGGCGAGGGCGTACGGGTGGAGGCCCAGGGGCGGACGGAGTCGGGGGCGTGGACGGTGCAGATCACACCGGGGTGAGCCGCCCGGCCGGGACGCTCTCGGTGCCCTGCGCCGAGGGGCGCGGGTGGCGAAGCCTCTGCCACGCACGGCGGGGCCACGCGGAAACAACGATGGCGAGACAGTGTTCGCGTTTCCGCTAACCTGCCTCGCCATCGACAACGTGCGCCGCCAGGGACTCGAACCCCGGACCCGCTGATTAAGAGTCAGCTGCTCTAACCAACTGAGCTAGCGGCGCCTGCTGACGTCGTAGACCTTAGCATCCTGGCCGACGGGAGGAAAAATCGAAATCCGTACCGCCGCGCGGGCCGCCCGGACAGCAGCCCAGAGCAGGATCTCCGGGCCCGGCAGCCACGGCCGACGGGTGTCCGGGGCCACCAGCCAGCGGCACCCGGAACGCGGGGACACGCCCGCGGGGGCCGGGACGGTCACCGCGTCCCCGGCGCCGTGGCACAGCAGCGGCGGCACCCCGCCCGTACGCCCCCCCTCCCGGCCGCGGGCGCTCCACTCCTCCCACCCGAGCAACGACGGCAGCCGCTGGGCGGTGCCCGGCGCGGCGAACAGCAGCGTCCGGCCGCGGAACTCCGCCACCGGCCCCGAACCCGGGCCGTCGTCCCACAGCCGGTCCAGCATCCGGCGCCCGAAGATCGCGGGGGCGCTCACCACGTCGAAGGCGGAACCGCAGGGCAGAACGACCGGGGCGCCGGGCCGCTCCTCCCAGAACGCGAGCGTGCTGCGCGGATACGCGGCCGCCGACGCCAGCCAGGCGGCTCCGTCCGAGGTGACGTCCGTGACACGGGGCGTGGCCTTGCGTGCGCTGCTCATGTCGCACATATCTACCCGGCGTGAGGAAGCCGCTCCGCTGAGTTGCGGGAAACCGGGACGCGGGGCCCTGGAAGGGAGTATCTTGCCCACCCCGCTGGCATATGCGTGCGGATTACCCGGCCGTCTACTCGGCCGGTTCGCCGCGCATCAGGTCCCGCCCGAACTCCACCATCTTCTTGGCGTAGTCCTCGGTCCACTCGGCACGTTCGGCGATGTCGGCGGTCGTCAGCCGGTCGAACCGGCGCGGATCGGCCAGCTGTGCCGCCGCGACCGCCTGGAACTCCATCGCCCGGTCCGCCGCCGCACGGAACGCGTGGGTCAGCTCGGTGGCCCGCTCGAGCAGCGCCCGGGGGTCGTCGATCGACTCGAGGTCGAAGAAGTGCTCGGGGTCGGCGGCCGCCTCCGCCGGCTCGAAGAGCAGGGGCGCGGGGCGTAGCCGCGGTTCGTTCCGACGCGGCGTGGGCTCCGCCATGTCTTCTCCTCCTCGTACGTCACGACGGCCCTCCCCCGCGTACGGGGCACTCCGGTGGGAGTGGGCCACCGTCCATTGTCCCGCGCCCGCGCAAGAGGGCGGGGCGTGCCCGGCGCCGCGATCCGGACACGCCCCGCCCGCTTCGGGCGTTACCCGCGGCCGCTAGCCCGCGTAGGTCTCGAACTCGGCGACCTTCGGGGTGCCCGAGGCGCCGGTGATCTGGAAGGTGATCTTCTCCAGCGAGACCGGCGAGAAGCCGATCACGCCCGCTCCGCTGCCGGTGGCCAGGACGGCGCCGGTGTCGTGGTCGACGACCCGGTAGGAGCCGATGGTGCCCCCGGAGCCCGCCGCCTCCCGGATGTTGATCTTGGAGACGGTGGTGGCGGAGGACCACTTGACGGAGATGGAGCCGGTCGTGCCGACCGGAGACCAGTAGGTGCTCAGGTCACCGTCGCGGACGTTGCCGTAGCTGGTGCCGCTCGCCTTGGACGAGCCGTCGGAGCCGGCTCCGAGGCTGAGGTTGGTCCCGCTCGGCGGATCGGTCGGGTCCGGGTCGGTCGGATCCGTCGGGTCGGTCGGGTCGGTCGGGTCCGGGTCGGTGGGGTCGGTCGGGTCCGGGTTCTGCGGTGTGCAGCTGCCGTCCGACACTTTCAGGCCCTTGTTCGCGCCCGCCGTGCCGCTCACCACACCCGGCACGCAGGAGGCGGCGTCGAGGCTGTAGGAGTAGGGGATGGACACCGTGGTGTTGGACCGCGGGTCGGGGCCGGCCGGGTTGTTGTCCCCGCCGCGCTCGGACCAGGTCACGTTGTCGAAGATGTTGCCGCTGACCTGCCAGGAGCCGGCCGCGTCGGTGTAGAAGGTGCCGAGGACGTCCTTGGAGTCCTCGAAGTAGTTGTTGTCGACTTTGGCCCTGGCGCCCGCGCGGGAGTTGATCCCGGACTTGTTGAGGCTCACGTAGTGGTTGTTGTACATGTGGGCCGTGCCGCCGCGCAGCAGGGGTGCGCGGGAGTCGATGTTCTCGTACAGGTTGTGGTGGAAGGTGACGTAGCCGTTCGACACGTCGCTCTCGCTGGACCCGATCAGCCCGCCGCGGCCGGAGTTGCGCAGGACGCTGTAGGACAGGGTCACGTACTGGGTGTTGTCCTTCATGTCGAAGAGGCCGTCGTAGCCCTCCGACTCCCCGCCCGAGGCCTCCAGGGTGGAGTGGTCGACCCAGACGTTGCGGACGTCGCTCTCCATACCGATGGCGTCGCCGCCGTTGGAGGTGGGCGAGCCCGACTTCTTGACGTTCCGGACGGTGACGTTCTGGATGACGATGTTGCTGGACTGCCGGATGTGGATGCCCAGTTGGTCGAAGACCGCACCGCTTCCGACCCCGACGATCGTGACGTTGCTGATCTGCTTGAGCTCGATCTTGTCGGCCGCGGTGTTGCAGCTGTCGCCCGAGACCTTGCTGGTGTTGCCGTGGTTGATGGTGCCCTCGACCTCGATGGTGATCGGGGTGCTGCTGTCGGCCCGGCCGCACAGTGCCTCGTGGATCGCGGTGCCGGTGGTGGCCCGGACGGTCCGCCCGCCCGCACCGCCGGTCGTGCCGCCGTTCTGGGTCGCGTAGCCGGTGGCACCGCCGGCCGCCGCCGACGCCTCGGGCATCGCCAGCACCACACCGGCCGCGGCCGCGAGGGCCAGCGTGCCCAGCGCCGCTTGGAGTCGCAGCGCGACTGGTCGTCTCATCCTCGGTCTCCCATTCTCGCCTTCACGTGCCGGAACGAAAGCCATGTCGCGATCATGTCAATACCACATGGCGGGAAAGCGCTTTCTCGCCGTGAGAATAGGGTGCCCCCTCAGACCTGACAAGAGTTCAGACACGTTCTGACGCGTTCAGAACAGAGGCCACCGTCTCTGTACATGAACGGCCATGACCCGGCAGGCCCGGACGTGGCCGGGGAGAGGACCCCGCCCGATGTGCGCCCCGGGCGGAGCTGCGGTACGCTCATCCTGCCTGATCACGGGAGTCAAACCCCGGCGGCGGGCAGTGCGTTGGTGGTCCAAGGAAAGACGCCCCACTTCCCGTGGGGAAATGCAGGTGCAAGGCCTGCCCAGCGCTCGACGAGAACCCCGGTTCCGCTCACGCGGGACCGGGGTTCCTCCGTGTCACGCCACTCGCTCAGGCCTGCACCACCGGCTCCCGGGTGAACAGGGCGCCCAGGTCCGGGGCGTTGACCCGGCGGTCCGCCAGGCGCAGGCCCTCCCAGATGGTGACCTGGTTCGCGGTGAGGACCGGCTTGCCCAGTTCCTTCTCCAGGGCCGGGATGTGGGCCGCCGTGTGCAGCGCGGTGTCCGGCAGGAGCACCGCCTGCGCGTCCGGGCGGTCGGCGGCGCGGGCCAGCGCCAGCACCTCCGACCCGGTCCAGGTGCCGACCTCCGCCGCCGTGATGATGCCCGAGCCGACCACGTCGACCACCTCGATGCCGGCGGCGCCGAGGAAGTCCGCGAAGAGCCGCGCCACGTCGTTTGGGTAGGTCGCCCCGATCGCGACCCGCCGCGCCCCGATCTCCTTCGCCGCGTGCACGAAGGCGAAGGAGGTGGAGGAGGCCGGCAGCCCCGCCGCCTGGGCCAGGCCGCGCACCTGTTCCTGGGCGCCCTCCCAGCCGTGCACGAAGCTGCCGCTGGTGCAGGCCCACACCACGGCGTCGGCACCGGCGAGCCGCAGCTCCGCCACGCCCGCCTCGAGACGCCGCGGCGAGCCCATCTCGCGCAGCGCGTCCACCCGGTGCGCGTCCTCGCCGATGTCCGTGTGCACCAGGTCCACCCGGATGTCGCTGCCCAGGAGCTGCTCGATGCGTGGATAGTCGTCCTCGCCGGAGTGGCCCGGGTACAGGAACCCCAGTGCTGTCATGTCCACCCTTCCTGCTGCTGTTCCGTGTCCGGGCCGTCACCGACGCCCGGCATGTCCACCACCGCGGGACCGACCGGACCCGCCACCGCGGGGTCGACGGGACCGGCGGGCCCCACCACCGCGGGACCGGCCGAACCCGTCGCCGCGGGGCCGGTGCGCGCGGCCGGATCGGTCAGCGCCTGGTACGGCCCCATCGCAGGGGTACCCAGTCGGCGCAGCGCCGCCCACATCGTCACTTGGTTGGCCGAGATCACCGGGATCCGCAGCTCTGCCTCCAGCTGGGGGATGACGTCGTAGGTGGGGAGGTTGGTGCAGGAGATGAACAGGGCGTCCGCCGACCCCTGAGCGGGCACGGCCTGGCGTGCCATGTCGGCCACGTCGCGGTACGGGACCTTCCAGATGTGCCGGGTCAGCCCCATGAAGGCGCAGCCGGTGACGGTGACGCCGGCCTCGGCGACGTACGCCTCCAGCGCGCGGGTCACGGAGACGGTGTACGGCGTCACCAGCGCCACCCGGCGTACGCGCAGCTCGGCCAGCGCGTCCAGCAGCGCGCCCGAGGTGGTGACGGACGGGACCGCGCCCGCCCAGGTCATCGCCTCGCACATGGCGCGTTCACCGGCGATGCCGCCGACGAAGCTGCCGGAGGTGCAGGCGTAGGCGACGACCTCGGGCGCGATGGCGTTGAGGGTGCGCACCGCCTCGCCGAGGGTTTCGTGTTCGCTGACCATCCGGGCGAGGTCCAGACTGACCTCGACGGGCACGAAGGGGGTCCGCGTCATGTGCAGCGACACGTCGTCGGGCACCCATCGCCACAGCTCACGATCGAGTGCGAAGTCGAACGGGGCGACCACGCCGACCCCGCGTTGCGGAGCTGGTCCGCCGAGAAAGGAGATGTCCATGGCACGCACCGGCCTCACACTGAGAAAGGAGAGGGCAACGCACCGTTACGCACGGCCGTGTTGACGAAGGTAGGTTGCGGTGCGAGCGTGGTCAATCCGCCCGCGTCACTCCCAGGTCAACAGCCGGTTAACTTCCCCGTCAACACCCGAACGCCCCGCTTCCACCGACCGGAGACAGACCGCCGATGACCACGCCCCCACCCGCGCCCACGCTCCTCGTCCTGGACGCCGAGCCGCTCCCCCGTCTGGGCCGGCTGACCGGCCGGGCCCGGATCGAGCACGCCGACGGGAGGACCCTCGCCGAGCGGCTGCCGCACGCCGACGTCCTGCTCGTGTGGGACTTCACCTCGCACGCGGTGCGCGAGGCGTGGCCCGGTGGCGGCCCGCGGCCGCGCTGGGTGCACACGGCGAGCGCCGGCGTGGACCATCTGATGTGCCCGGAGCTGGCCGGGTCGGACACGGTGGTGACCAACGCGCGCGGTGTCTTCGACCGGCCGATCGCCGAGTACGTCGCCGCGCTCGTCCTGGCGATGGCCAAGGACCTGCCCACGACGCTGCGCCTGCAGGGCGAACGGACCTGGCGCCACCGGGAGTCGATGCGGGTGGCCGGTACTCGCGCCTGCGTGGTCGGCTCCGGGCCGATCGGCCGGGCGATCGTGCGGACGCTGGAGGCGCTCGGCATCACCACCGCGCTGGTCGGCCGCACCGCGCGCCCGGGTGTCCACGGGCCGCGGGAGCTTGACCGGCTGCTGGCCGGGGCCGACTGGGTGGTCGCGGCGGCGCCGCTCACCGACGACACGCGCGGCATGTTCGACGCCCGGCGGTTCGGGGTGATGCGGCCCTCCGCCCGGTTCGTGAACGTGGGGCGGGGTCAGCTGGTCGTCGAGGAGGACCTCGTCGAGGCGCTGACCGCGCGCCGGATCGCGGGCGCCGCCCTGGACGTGCTGAGCCACGAGCCCCTCGCGCCGGACAGTGCGCTGTGGCGGGTGCCGGAGCTGATCCTCTCGCCGCACATGAGCGGGGACACCATCGGCTGGCGGGACGAACTGGGCGCGCAGTTCGTGGAGTTGTTCGAGAGCTGGGCGGCCGGCGGGCCGCTGGCCAACGTGGTCGACAAGAAGCGCGGATACGTGCCCGGACACTGACGTCCCCAGGAGAGAACGCGGGAGGGTGCTGCATGACCGACCTCACCGAGCTGACCGCTGTGCGGCTCGTCGAAGGTTACCGCAAGGGCGATTTCAGCCCTGTTGAAGTGACCCGGGCGGCCCTGGAGCGGGCCGAGCGGATCCAGCCGGAGGTGAACGCCTTCGTCCGGCTGACCGGCGAGGAGGCACTGGACCGGGCCGCGCGGGCCGGGGAACGGTGGCGGCGCGGGGAGCCGTGCGGGCGGCTGGACGGGGTGCCGGTCACGGTGAAGGACATCCTGCTGACGCGCGGTCGGCCCACCCTGCGCGGCTCCCGGGCCGTCTCGCCGGACGGGCCCTGGGACGAGGACGCACCGTCCGTGGCCCGGCTGCGCGAGCACGGCGCGGTGTTCCTCGGCAAGACCACGACGCCCGAGTACGGCTGGAAGGGCGTGACGGACTCGCCCCTGTCCGGCGTCACCCGCAACCCGCACGACCCGTCGCGTACCGCGGGCGGCTCCAGCGGGGGCGCCGCGGCGGCCGTGGCGCTCGGGGCGGGGCCGCTGGCGCTGGGCACGGACGGCGGCGGCAGTGTGCGCATCCCGGCGTCCTTCTGCGGCATCTTCGGCCTGAAACCGACGTACGGCCGGGTGCCGCTGTATCCGGCGAGCGCCTTCGGCACCCTCGCGCACGTCGGCCCGATGACCCGGGACGCGGCGGACGCGGCGCTGATGCTGGACGTCATCGGCGCCCCGGACGCCCGGGACTGGTCGGCGCTGGGCCCGGCCCCCGGGTCGTACACCGAGGCCCTGTCCGGCGGGGTACGGGGGCTGCGGGTGGCGTACTCCCCCTCGCTCGGCGGGCAGGTGGCGGTGCGTCCGGCGGTGGCCGGCGCGGTGCGGCGGGCGGTGGAGCGGCTGGCGGAGCTGGGCGCGTACGTGACGGAGGCCGACCCCGACTTCACGGACCCGGTGGACGCCTTCCACACCCTGTGGTTCAGCGGCGCGGCCCGGGTGGTGCAGCATCTGCGGGCGGGGCAGCGGGAGCTGCTCGACCCGGGACTGCGGGAGATCGTCGCGGCGGGCGCCCGGTACTCGGCGCTGGAGTACCTGGCCGCGGTGGACGTCCGGATGGAGCTGGGCCGCCGGATGGGCCGCTTCCACGAGGAGTACGACCTGCTGGTGACGCCGACGCTGCCGATCACGGCCTTCGAGGCGGGCGTCGAGGTCCCGAAGGGCTCGGGACTCAGGCGCTGGACGGGCTGGACGCCCTTCACCTACCCCTTCAACCTCACCCAGCAGCCGGCGGCGACCGTGCCGGTGGGGGCGGACGGGGACGGACTGCCCGTCGGCGTACAGCTCGTCGCGGCCCGCCACCGCGACGACCTGGTCCTGCGCGCCGCCCACGCGCTGTACGAGGCGGGAGCGGCGTCCGTGTAGCCGCGGGCCGGATGCGTGCACACCGGCCGAGTGGTGGTCGGCGCGGGCGACCGACGCGGGGGATGGCCGGCGCGGGTGACCGACGCGAGGGATGGCCGGCGCGGGCAGCCGGCGCGGGGGGCCGACGCGGGGGATGGCACCGCGGGCAGCCGGCGCGGGGGTGGACGCCGCGGGCAGCCGACGCGAGGGATGGCCGGCGCGGGCAGCCGACGCGGGGGTGGACGCCGCGGGGGATGGGCACCGCGGGCAGCCGACGCGGGGGGCGGACGCGCGGGGATGGGCGCCGGGCGGGCCGCGTGGCCCGGCGCCTGCGAGGTGCCCCTCCCGCTCTACGGCGCTACGCCCGCCGGAAGCTGAGCGTCTCCCCCGCCGCCCCCGTGCGCCACAGGTCGTTGCAGGCCTCGGCCATCGCGTCGAGGCCGTCGGTCACCCGGCCCCAGACGGTGCCGGGGACCCAGCCGACGTCGCCGTTGAGGAGCAGGTTGTTGCGCTCGTAGAAGAGGGCGAGGTCGACGAGGGTGGTGCCGGGGCGGACCTCGCGGTCGTAGCCGTACGCCTTGGTGCCCAGCTCGGCACCCGCGAAGGCGAAATAGCACAGGTCGCCCGGAATAGGCGTTACCGTCGGATTCTCCAGCGGGGGTTCGGGTGCCGCGAAGGGCGGGAAGAGGGCGTAGATCTCGTTGCGGGCGTATTTGGCGTGGTACACGTCGCCGCCGAGAGGGAGCGCGTCCCAGACGGCCGCGCAGGTGATCGGGGCCCGGTCGTCGAGCAGTTGGGCCGTGCAGGTGATTCCGCGCTTGACCAGCGAGACTTCGATGTAGCGATCAGCCATGCCCTCCATGGCAGTGCCCGACGGCCCTGCGGTCAAGAGCGCCGGGCCGAAGTATCGGACTGAAAACGATCGGCATAACCTTTCCGCCTTCGGGTAGCTGCGCGCCCATGGCTCGACCACACAGAACCCCTCCATGGGGTATATCCGACCAATGGCCCAGGACAGCCGGGCCCACTCGCCGGTCGCTGCTCGCGGGGGTCGCGGCGCTCGGTGCGCTGGGAGCCGCCGGCTGCTCGCGCGTGGCCACGTCGTCCGACGTGGGAGGCGGCGATCTCCTCGACCGGCTCAAGGCACAGGGCGTGGCCCGGCTCGGTATCGCGGGCGAGATCCCCTTCGGATACATCGACAAGAACGGTGAGCTGACCGGCGAGGCGCCGGAGCTGGCGAGGGTCATCTTCAAGCGGCTCGGCGTGGAAAAGGTGCAGCCGGTACCGACCGAGTTCGGCTCCCTCATCCCGGGTCTCCAGTCGCAGCAGTTCGACATCGTGGCGGCCGGGATGTACGTCAACCCCACCCGCTGCGAGCAGGTCATCTTCTCCGACCCCGACTACCAGATGCTGGACTCCTTCATCGTGCGCAAGGGCAACCCGCTCGGACTGCACGACTACAAGGACGTCGTGGCGAAGAAGGCCAAGTTCGCCACCGGCACCGGCTACGCGGAGATCGCCTACGCGGTGGAGGCCGGCTATCCGAAGGACGACATCCTGATCGTGCCGGACCAGGTCGCCGGTCTCAACGCCGTGGAGACCGGGCGCGCCGACGTCTTCTCCGGTACGGCTCTGACCACCCGTGAGGTGGTGAAGAAGTCGTCCGGTACCGAGGTGACCGAGGCGTTCAAGCCGATCGTCGACGGCAAGCCGCACGTCGACGGCGGCGCCTTCGCATTCCGTCCGAACGAGACCGCCCTGCGGGACGCCTTCAACGTCGAGCTGCACAAGATGAAGAAGAGCGGCGAACTCCTGCGCATCCTGCGTCCCTTCGGTTTCACCGAGGACGAGATGACGGATCTGACCGCGAAGGAGCTCTGCGGCGGATGACATCCGGACTCTGGGAACTCGTGGCCGAGGGCGTCTGGACGACCGTCCAGCTGCTCGTCTTCAGCGCCCTGCTGGGCGCTGCGGTCTCCTTCGTCGTGGGCACCGCCCGCACTCATCAGTCGCGGATCGTCAGGCTCCTCGCGGGCCTGTACACCACGGTGTTCCGTGGCACCTCCGCCCTGATCATGATCTTCTGGATCTACTTCGTGCTGCCGCTGGCCTTCGGCTGGCAGCTCGTACCCATGTGGGCGGGCACGCTCGCCCTCGGCCTGACGTACGGGGCCTACGGCGCGGAGATCGTGCGCGGCGCGATCGCGGCCGTCGACCCGGCACAGCGCGAGGGCGGTATCGCCCTCAGCTTCACCCCCTGGCAGCGGATGCGCCTGATCCTGCTGCCGCAGGCGCTGCCGGAGATGATCCCGCCGTTCTCGAACCTGCTGGTGGAACTGTTGAAGGGCACCGCGCTCGTGTCCCTCATGGGCATGGGCGACCTGGCGTTCAGCGGCAACCTCGTGCGTCTCGCGCTGCAGGAGAGCGCGGAGATCTACACGTACGTCCTGCTGATCTACTTCGTCCTCGCCTTCCTGCTCACCCGGCTCATGCGGGGCCTTGAGAAGAAGCTCAAGGCGGGGGTCGGCAAGGCGCCGACCCCCAAGACCGAGGCCGCGCTGAAGCGGCCTGAGGCGACCAACGCGGGAGGTGCTGTCTGATGAAGTGGGACTGGAGCGCGGTCTCCGACTTCATGCCGCACTTCTGGGACGGTCTGCTGGTCACCCTGCAGATCCTGGCCCTCGGTTCGGTGATCTCCTTCGCGCTGGGCCTGGTGTGGGCCCTGCTGATGCGCACGCCGACGCGCTGGGTGCGCTGGCCGGTCGGGGTGGTCACGGAGTTCATCCGGAACACCCCCCTCCTGGTGCAGCTCTTCTTCCTTTTCTACGTACTGCCCGAGTGGGGTGTGCAGGCCTCGGCGCTGACCACGGGTGTCTTCGCCATCGGTCTGCACTACTCGACGTACACGATGCAGGTGTACCGGGCCGGCATCGAAGCGGTGCCGGTCGGCCAGTGGGAGGCGGCCACGGCGCTGAACCTTCCCGTGCACCGGACGTGGATCGCGGTCATCCTTCCGCAGGCGGTCCGCCGCGTGGTGCCGGCCCTCGGCAACTACGTGATCGCCATGCTCAAGGACACCCCGATGCTCATGGCGATCACCGTGCTGGAGATGCTCGGCGAGGCTCAGCTCTTCGCCCGTGAGAACTTCCAGTTCACGGAGCCGCTCACGGTGATCGGCGTGGCGTTCATCGTGCTTTCCTACCTGGCCTCCCTTTTCCTGCGAGCCCTGGAGCGACGCCTTGCCCACTGACACTCTTCCCAACTCCGGGACCGGTCCCGAACGCAGCACCGGCGAGCTGATACGCCTGGAACAGGTCACCAAGCGGTTCGGGGACAACACCGTCCTGGACCACCTCGACTTCTCCGTCGACGCCGGCAAGCACGTCACCCTCATCGGGCCGTCGGGGTCCGGCAAGACGACGATCCTGCGGTTGCTGATGACGCTGCTCAAGCCCGACGAGGGCACGATCACCGTGGACGGGCAGAAGCTGTTCCCGGCGACCGAGAACGAGCGGCGCGAGGTCCGCAAGCAGATCGGGATGGTGTTCCAGCAGTTCAACCTGTTCCCGAACATGAGCGTGCTGCGCAACATCACCGAGGCACCGGTCACCGTGCTCGGCATGTCCAAGGACGAGGCCGCGGAGCGGGCCAGGGAACTCCTCGACATGGTGGGACTGGCCGACAAGCGCGACGCCCGCCCGGCCCAGCTCTCCGGCGGCCAGCAGCAGCGCGTGGCGATCGCCCGCGCGCTGGCGATGCGCCCGAAGGTCCTGCTGCTCGACGAGGTGACTTCGGCGCTCGACCCGGAGCTGGTCGCGGGCGTCCTGGACCTGTTGCGGGACATCGCCCGCAGCACGGACATCACGATGCTCTGCGTGACCCACGAGATGAACTTCGCCCGCGACATCTCGGACCAGGTGCTGATGTTCGACTCGGGCCGGGTCATCGAGTCCGGGGCTCCCGAGAAGATCTTCAGCGATCCGGAGCACGAGCGGACGAGGGAGTTCCTGAGCGCCGTGCTCTGACGGCGCGCAGCGCGCCACCGTTCCCACCGCGGGTCACCGCACCGCCCGGCCGACGTCGGGCGGTGCGGTGACCCGCGGCTTTTCCGCGCGGGCTCCCACGCGCCCGGCCCCACGAGGACGCGAGCGGGGCCTGATTCCGTCGACGCTTGTCCGACAAAGGCCTTACGGCATCACAAAGGCACCCATATCGTCATGGATACGCCATAGCCAGGACGAGCGGTCCGGGCGGGAGGTCCGGACCCCGAAGCCCACCCGCCCCGTCGATCGGACAGGTATCCCCAGCCAGGCCCTCCACACCGCAGGAGTGAGACCCACCGTGAAATTCACCGCCCCCGTGTTCGTCACCACGGCCGCGTTCGCCCTCGTCGCCTTCCTCGGCAGCTCCGCCTCCGCCGCCACGCTCCACTCGGAGCAGGCCTCCGCGACGTCGACCTCCCCGACGCTCGACGCGAACTGCAACGAGGTCACCGGCTACGAGAACCCCCGCGCGACGGCCGGCCTGGCATGCTTCCGGCCCTACGGCGACAAGTTCTACGTCCGTGACACCCTGGCCGACGGCCACCACATAGAGGTGCGCGGCACGGTGAACCGGACCGGCGACAACTTCCGCTGCTACGAGTACGGCGGCTCCTCGGCGGGCTGGCAGGTGTGCGACGGCTTCCACGACGAGATCCCGGAGAACTCCACGATCTACTGGGAGATCGGCCTGTGGGAGGGCGGCACCCTGCTCAGCACCGGGGGCGACCCGAAGTTCAGCTCCACCTCGTGACCGGAGCCACCCCCGGCGCGGCGCCGTGACCACGCACCGCGCGTGCCCCGACCCCCGAGGTGGGGACGTTGGGGCACGCCGCCTGGCATATGCCAGTGGGTCACTGTCGCAGTTGGGGGCCCTGAAATCCCGCGAACACCTCCTCACGCCGGGCCGCCTGGCGGCTATCGTGAAGGGCATCCGCTGTCCGGACCGGGGGCACAGGCAGGGACAGGGGCCTACGAGCTAGCGCAGGGGGAGACCACCGTGGCGCTGCAGCACAAGCCGACCACGCCGCACCACTCGGCCCAGGACGCCCTGCGCGTCCTGGAGACGGTGTCGCGGCACACCTGTGGTGTCACCGACACCGAGATCGCCCGCCAGTCCGGCCTCGGCCCGGAGCGACTGACCACGCTCCTGCGCATGCTGCGACGCGAGGGCTACGTCGAGCAGAGCGCCGACGTCGCGTACGTCACCGGGGAGGCGCTGGCCCGGCTGGGCTCGGCCCAGGGCCGTGAGCAGGCGCTGCACGAGAAGCTCCAGCGCACCCTGGACCGGCTGCGCGACTCGGTGGGCGCCGCCGTCTACATCAGCCGGTACGTCGACGGCGAGGTCAGCGTCACCCAGTACGCCGACGGCCCCACCACGCCCAAGGTGAACGAGTGGGTGGACTTCCGTTTCTCGGCGCACGCCACCGCGGTCGGCAAGAGCCTGCTGACCCAGCTGGACCACGCGGGCCGCCGCGACCACCTCGCCCGGCACAAGATGGCCCGCCTGACCTCGCGCACCATCACCAGCGACAAGCTGCTGCTGTCCCGGCTGGAGTCCCAGCCGGCCACCGTGCCCGTCCTCGACCTCCAGGAGTACGCGGTGGGCACGGTCTGCGCGGCCGTCCCGATCACCGCCGGTTCCGCCGTGGGGTGTCTGGCCCTGTCGCTCCCGGTCGAGCACGCGCACCGGCTGCGCCGGGCCGCGGACGAGCTGAACCGGAGCGCGGCGCCGGTGCTGCTGTCGCTGGCGATCTAGAGCGGATCGGCCTCTCCCCCGGCGAGGCTGGAGCGGATCGGGGGAGATCCGCAGGGGGCCCTGGGCTTGTCCTGGGCCGGTCCTGGGCCGATCCGGCGGGTCCAGGGCTGGTCCCGGCGGGTCCCGGGCTGGTCCTGGGCCGGTCCGGCGGGTCCAGGGCCGGTCCCGGACCGGTCCGGCGGGTCCAGGGCCGGTCACAAGCACCTCCCGGGACCGGGTAGTATTTTCGTCGTCGCCGACCGCGGGAAGCGGACGGCGCGAGTCATGCGCCGCTAGCTCAGTTGGTTAGAGCAGCTGACTCTTAATCAGCGGGTCCGGGGTTCGAGTCCCTGGCGGCGCACAGCGGAAGGGCCCTCTCGCTCAGGCGAGGGGGCCCTTCGCCCGTTCAGAAGGTCACGTCCGAGCACGCGTAGAACGCGTTGGCCGTGTCGGCGATCGTCCACACCGCGACGATGACGTGGTGCCCGCTCAGCCCGGACGGCAGCGTGCCGCTGTGGGAGAGCGTGGCCGGGGGCTGCTTGCCGCCGTAGGGAACCGTGAAGAACGGCGTGAGGTTGAGGTCGGACCGGGTCAGGTTGTGGTTCTGGTTCCAGCCCGGCCTGGTGACGTAGTACTTGAAGTCGGTCGTGGCGTGCCGGGCGGTGAACTGCCAGCGGAAGGTGTAACTCTGCCCGCCGTTCACCCGGGTGGTCGGCCACGCCTGCCCGTTCGGCTGCCTGGGGCTGTCGAGCGCGGCGAACGAGCCGTGACCAGCGGAACAGATCCTCCCGTCGGCCGGACCCGAGGCCGGGAAGCCCTTGGGACCCTCGACGCTCTGCGGCTCCCACTGGATGGCGCCGCAACCGCTGACCGTGCCGTTCTGGCACACCTTCTGCCGGCTGACCGGCAGGTCGGTGTAGCCGTGGCCGCTCGCGCCGCCGGACGAGAGGACGAGGGCTCCGGTGGTCGCCATGCCCAGCGCGGCGGCGTACAACTTGGTCCTGGTGCGCATACTGCTGCTCCCTGTGACGTGTGGGGAAGTTCAGTGAGCCGTGCAGGTCTAGACCAAGTTTCAGATTATGGGCGCACGTTGAGCATGTCCATACCAAAAACGAAACGCGCTGCCCTCCCGCGCCGGGCGGGTCAGGGCCTCGCGTCGCCCCGCCCCGCGCAGAACGCCACCGTCAGGTCCTTCACCAGCACCTTGCGCTCGTAGTCGTCCAGTTCGACCAGCCCGCGCATGGTCAGCCGGGTCACCGTGTCCTCCACCGAGTCCACGACCGAGGTGAGCACGCTCGCCCGCTGCGCCGCGTCCAGCGCCGCGATCCGGCGCCGGTGCATGGCGGCGGCGACCTCGGGGGCGTACTCCACCCGGACCGG
The DNA here is from genome assembly GCF_043200575.1 of Streptomyces sp. NPDC048392. Classification (NCBI taxonomy): domain Bacteria; kingdom Bacillati; phylum Actinomycetota; class Actinomycetes; order Kitasatosporales; family Streptomycetaceae; genus Streptomyces; species Streptomyces sp. NPDC048392. The sequence goes on along the minus strand of NZ_JBICYB010000004.1, from coordinate 180,730 downwards.
CCGCACCGAGAACACCTCGAGTCCCACCGGCGCCGCGTCCGCCGCCACCAGCCGGGTCAGCGTGTCCCCGGCCACGTCCGCCGAGCTGCGGACCGTGCCGAGCGGCTCCACCGGGACCCGGGCCAGCGCCGCCTCGACGCACTCGCGCAGATACGTCTCGTGGTCCTCGACGCCCAGCGTGGCCCGCGCGGTGTCCCGCACCCGCCACACCACCAGCGTCACCGCGCGCAGCGCGACCCCGTGGCCGTCGGCCGCGGGCATCGGCTCGCTGCGCCAGTGCCGCAGCCGCACGTCCACCCTGCGGCGCAGCAGCAGCGGGTTCACCCACATCAGGCCGGTGCGCCGCACCGTCCCCCGGTAGCGGCCGAACAGGCCGAGCACCCAGGCACGTCCGGTCCGCCCCCGGGCCAGCCCGCCGAACCCGAACATCCCCAGCGCCCCGGCGGCCGCGTACGCCGCCCACTGCGCGAGCCCGAGCCCGGCACCCGCGTACGCGGGCAGTCCCAGCGCCCGGGCCGCGAGCGGCGGTACGAGCCCGGCCCACCAGGAGGCGAGGGCGCAGCCGGCCGCCCCGCAGAACCCGGCGGCCACCCCCGCGGCGCCGGGCAGCACCCGGGCCGGACGCTCCGTCAGCTCCGGGTCGACCGACGGCACCGGACGCGGGCGTGCGGCGACGGGACGCCGCGGGCGGGGCCGCTCCCCGGTGGTCTGTCTGCGGGCGACGACCGCGGGCCGCAGCGGCACCGGTGCCGGGTCGGGGTCGTCGCGGAACAGCAGGTGGACGGGGATCTCCGTGGTGGCCTCGTTGTGGATGAGCCGGGCGGGCCGGTGTCCGGTCTCCGCCGCGGGCTCGGCGGTGTCCCGCGCCGCGGCCCGAGGGGTCGTTGACGATGTCGTGTTGGTACTCATGCGTGCTCCAGCCTCCGCGCCAGACGCGTCATGAACGGGTGATCACCTCGGCGCGGTCACGAGAAGAGCCGCCGCCAGGTCTCCGGGCCCGGGTAGCCGTCCGCCGCGCCTCCGCGCCAGCCCTGGGCGCGCTGGAAGGCCTGGACGCCCCGTCGGTCCGCCTCGCCCCAGCGCGGACCCGGTCCCCTCGTGTAGTGCGTGCCGAACCCCTTTCTCACGAGCTGCCTGCCCAGCCGGGTGACGTACGGGTTGTCCGCGCCCGGCCGGAACATGGCCCGGCCCGGGTACCCGGCCACCCCGTGCGAGGCGGGGCCGGCGGCCGGGAGCGGGCCGTCCGCCGCACCGGCCCCTCCCACCGCACCCATGTCGTTCGCCGCACCCATGTCGTCCGTCGCGCCCGCCCCGCCCGGCACGGCTCCCTTGCCCGCCTCGATCCCCTTGCTCGCCGCGACCTGCTTGTAGCGGTACGGCAGGTACTTGGCGGAGTTGCTCCAGTAGGCGTAGGGCGTGTCGAGCTTGCGGGTGTGCGGCGGGGTCTGCTCGTAGGCCGTGTAGGCGGTGTGCGTGCCGTCCGTCCAGCCACCGAAGATCACCACGTGGGAGCCCTTCTCGGGGTCGGCCGCGTTGTGGAACAGCAGGATGTCGCCGGGCTGGAGTTCCTCCTCGGTGATGCGGTCGGCGATGGTGCCGAGGCTCCCGGTCCATTCGTTCGCGGGCAGTTTCCAGGCCATCGACACAAAGCCCGAGCAGTCCTGCCGGTAACCGTCGGACCAGTAGGCGGTCGTGCTGTACGGGACCTTCGCGGCGACCCAGGTCCTGGCCCGGTCGATGATCTCCGTACGGGTGATGGTCGCCAGTTCCGCACCGGCCGGTGGCGCCGCGGGCCGGCCGGTCTGGCCGCTCTGGGCGGTCTGGGCGCTCTGGGCGGTCTCACCGTGCAGCGGGGCCCTGGGCCCCTGGGGCGTGTCGGCGCCGTCACCTGCGGGAACGCCCGGGCGGTGGGGCGCGTGGGCGGCGGTCGGCACCGCTGCGGCCTGCCCCGCGCCGAGGGCCGTGACGGCGGTCGCGGAAGCGGTGGCGGTGGCCACGACCAGCGCACGGTAGGCCGCCGGATGGGCGAGCGCGCGACCGGCCGGGGAATGCGGCAGGACGCGCCGCCAGTGACGGCAGCCGGGGCATTCGCAGTCGCTCGCGGGGTCGATTTCCTCGAATACGGGAGTGTCCATGCGATTCCCCTCACACTCCCGTCGGAAATACCCGTGGCGGTGCACTTCGGTACATGTCGGTCAGCTTCTCAACTGTCGTCGTCACTCGCATGTTGACGGTCCGAATGATGTAACCGGCCGGGAGCGGGGCGAGGGGCGGCGGTCCGGAGCACCGGTCGGCATCGGGTAGAGTCGTGCAGGTCAGCAGGCGCCGCTAGCTCAGTTGGTTAGAGCAGCTGACTCTTAATCAGCGGGTCCGGGGTTCGAGTCCCTGGCGGCGCACCGACGGTCGAAGGCCCTCCGTAGCACACGGGGGGCCTTCGGCGTACCCGATGACCGCTCACCTTGCGATCATGACGAACGCCGTAGAACTCTGGTCCGGTTGCGGGGCCGGGTGCCGAGGGGGGCATCACGCAACCGGGGGCCGCCATTCCATGTCTGTCTATAAGGTGTGGTTGCCGTGGTGACACCGACCCACCACTGGTGACGTCCGTGATGGTCGAGGGGGACCGGAGCAGGCGAAGGAAGCGACGAAACACGCATTGACCCGCGTGTGGGGGGATGACTCATGACGTCGACGCCGACGGGCGCCGGGCGGGACCACGACCCGTCCCAGACCACCCGGCTCAGGGTGCCCGGTCACCGGAACTGGAACACCGGTTCGTACCGCCGGATAAGGAAGACACTGCCGAAGTACGACTACGAGCACTACAGCCGGCTCGCGGGCCCCCTCACCCAGCCCGACCCGAACAAGCCGTACCGGGTCCAGTACCGCTCGCTGATCTCGCAGGAGCCGCACCGCGTCAGGGTCGCCCTGATGCTGGCCGCCGCGCCGCTGCTGTCGGTGGTGCTGCTGGTCTGGCTGCTCCAGCCCGAGCACTGGACCGAGCGCGACTACGTGGCCTTCGACTGGCTGCCCGCGCTCGACATCGTGATGCTCGTCGCGATCGGCCTGATCGAGCTGTTCCGCTGCCTGAACGTGCTGTCGAACGCGCACGCCACCCTGGTCGCCCGTGACCCGGTCCCGGTGGTGCCCGAGACCGGCACCAAGGTCGCCTTCCTCACCTCCTTCGTGCCCGGCAAGGAGCCGCTGGAGATGGTGACGAAGACCCTGGCGGCGGCCGTGAAGATCCGCCACCGCGGTCTGATGCACGTCTGGCTCCTCGACGAGGGCGACGACCCGGAGGTGAAGGAGGTCTGCGCGCGCCTGGGCGTGCACCACTTCTCCCGCAAGGGCGTCGCCAAGTGGAACCGGAGGAAGGGTCCGCACCGCGCCAAGACCAAGCACGGCAACTACAACGCCTGGCTCGAGGCGCACGGCGACGACTACGACTTCTTCGCCTCCGTCGACACCGACCACGTGCCGCTGCCCAACTACCTGGAGCGGATGCTCGGCTTCTTCCGCGACCCGGACGTCGGCTTCGTCATCGGCCCGCAGGTCTACGGCAACTACGACAACCCGATCACCAAGGCCGCCGAGTCGCAGCAGTTCCTCTTCCACGCGCTGATCCAGCGCGCGGGCAACCGCTACGGCGGGCCGATGTTCGTGGGCACCTCCAACGCGGTGCGCATCAGGGCACTGAAGCAGATCGGCGGCCTGTACGACTCGATCACCGAGGACATGGCGACCGGCTTCGAGATGCACCGCCACAAGAACCCGGCCACGGGCCGCAAGTGGCGCTCGGTCTACACCCCGGACGTGCTCGCGGTCGGCGAGGGCCCGAACGCCTGGACGGACTTCTTCACCCAGCAGATGCGCTGGTCCCGAGGGACGTACGAGACGATCCTCAAGCAGTACTGGAAGGGCTGGTACTCGCTGCCGCCGAGCAAGCTCTTCAACTACACGATGATGATCATCTTCTATCCGATGTCGGCCCTGAACTGGATTCTGGCGGCGCTGAGCTGCTGCCTGTTCCTGGGCCTGGGCGCCTCGGGCGTCAACATCGACCCGGCGGTCTGGCTGATGCTCTACGGCAACGCCTCCGCGCTCCAGATCGGCCTGTACGTCTGGAACCGCCGCCACAACGTCTCGCCGCACGAGCCCGAGGGCTCCGGGGGCGTGGCCGGCATGGTCATGTCCGCGCTGTCGGCACCGCTGTACGCGAAGGCGCTCATCGACTCCGTGCTGCGGCGCAAGAGCAAGTTCGTGGTGACCCCGAAGGGCGACTCGGCCAGCCCGGACACCCTGTTCGGGACGTTCCGGTACCACTGGTACTTCATCGTGATCTTCGGTGGCTCGATCGCCGCCGGTTTCGTGTACGGCCACTCGCACCCCGCCATGATCATCTGGGCGACCTTCGCGATGCTGATCACCGCGTCGCCGATGTTCGCCTGGCGCCACGAGCTGCGGAAGGCGAGGAAGCGGCCGCCTGCCGTGGCGGCGGCGCCCGCACCGCGGGTCCCGCCCCAGCAGCCGGCGCCCGAGCAGGCGTACCCGCCGCACGGACAGCAGGCGCCGCACGCGCCGCACGCGCCGCAGGCGCCGTACGGACCGCGCGCGCCCTACGGACAGCAGGCGCCCTACGGACAGCAGGCGCCGCTCGGACAACAGGCGCCGCACGCGCCGCAGCAGAAGCCGAACTGGGCCGCCGCGCCCGACGGGGGCGACGACCAGACCATGCAGATCGCCCTTGGTGGACTTGGGGGACGTGAGGAATGAAAGACCGTGCCGGCCGCCGCCGCGCCCGTCGCTTCGCGATAGGTACGGCGGTGGCAGTCGCGCTGGCCGGGATGAACGGGCCGTGGCTCTACCGCTTCGGAACCGGGAAATACCACCAGTACAAGATCAACGAGCCGGAGTACAAGGCCGCCAACGGCAAGTGGGAGATCATCGAGTTTCCCGAGAAGTACCGGCAGAACACCATCCACGCGGCACTGCTGCGCACCGGCAAGGTGCTGATGGTCGCCGGGTCGGGCAACAACCAGGACAACTCCGACGCCAAGCAGTACGACACCCGGATCTGGGACCCCGTCAAGGGCACCATCAAGAAGGTGCCGACGCCCACCGACCTGTTCTGCACCGGCCACACCCAGCTCGCCAACGGCAATCTGCTGATCGCGGGCGGTACCAAGCGGTACGAGAAGCTCAAGGGCGACGTCACCAAGGCGGGCGGCCTGATGGTCGTCCACAACGAGAACCCGGACAAGCCGATCACCCTGCCCGCGGGCAGCCGGTTCACCGGCAGGGAGAACGGCAGGACCTTCGTCTCCAAGGACCCGGTCCTGGTGCCGCGCGCCGAGAAGGTCTTCGACCGGACGACCGGTGAGTTCCTGCGCAACGACCCCGGCCTCGGCCGGATCTACGTCGAGGCCGAGAAGAGCGGCACCGAGTACGAGACGGGCACCGAGGACAACTACCGCATCCAGGGCCTGTCCGGTGCCGACGCCCGCAACACCTACGGCATCGCGCAGAAACTCGCCCTCGACAAGAAGGACTTCCAGGGCATCCGGGACGCCTTCGAGTTCGACCCGGTCGCCGAGAAGTACATCAAGGTCGACCCGATGCACGAGGCCCGCTGGTACCCGACGCTCACCACCCTGAGCGACGGCAGGATCCTCAGCGTCTCCGGCCTCGACGACATCGGCCAGCTGGTCCCGGGCAAGAACGAGATCTACGACCCGGAGACCAAGGAGTGGACCTACACCGACAAGGTCCGCCAGTTCCCGACGTACCCGGCGCTGTTCCTGACGCAGAAGGGCAAGATCTTCTACTCGGGCGCGAACGCCGGCTACGGGCCCGACGACGTGGGCCGCGACCCCGGCATCTGGGACGTGGCGACCAACAAGTTCACCAGGATTCCCGGGATGAGCGACGCCGACAGGCTGGAGACGGCGAACACGGTGCTGCTGCCGCCGGCGCAGGACCAGACGTACATGGTGATCGGCGGCGGCGGGGTCGGCGAGTCCAAGCTGTCCAGCGAGAAGACCCGGATCGTCGACCTGAAGGCGGACGACCCGGAGTTCGTGGACGGGCCGTCACTGGAGAAGGGCACGCGCTATCCGCAGGCCTCCGTCCTGCCCGACGACAGCGTGCTGGTCTCCGGCGGCTCCGAGGACTACCGGGGCCGCAGCGACTCCAACATCCTCCAGGCCCGGCTGTACCGCCCGGACACGAACCGGTTCGAGCGGGTCGCCGACCCGCTGGTGGGCCGCAACTACCACTCCGGTTCCATCCTGCTGCCCGACGGGCGCCTGATGTTCTTCGGCTCGGACTCCCTCTACGCCGACAAGGCCAACACCAAGCCGGGCGAGTTCGAGCAGCGCATCGAGATCTACACGCCGCCGTACCTGTACCGGGACTCGCGGCCGGACCTGTCCGGTGGTCCGAAGACCATCGAGCGCGGCGGGTCGGGGACGTTCACGTCCCGGGCGGCCGGGTCGGTCAAGAAGGTGCGGCTGATTCGGCCGAGCGCGTCCACCCACGTCACGGACGTGGACCAGCGGTCCGTGGCGCTGGACTTCTCGGCGGACGGGAACAGGCTGACGGTGACGGTGCCGGAGAACGAGAACCTGGTCCAGTCGGGGTGGTACATGATGTTCGTGACGGACGGGGAAGGGACGCCGAGCAAGGCGGAGTGGGTGCACGTGCCCTAGCCCCAGCCCTTCCGCGGGTGCGTCGGGTTGCTTACCCCTGCGCCAGTTTCAAGGCGTAGTCGGACCACCACGCCCCCGCCTTCGGGCCGCCCTTGCACTCGCCGTCCGACTCGCCCGGGCGCTTGACCCAGAGGTAGGCGTCCACGAGGGGGTCCGCCGTCTTCGTGGTCGGGGTCTCGCCGAGGGCCCGGCCGGGCGGGTTGCACCAGCGTTCGTCGGGGGCGCCCTCGGTGTAGGGGCCGTTGCCGTTGCGGCTGGTGTCGATGACGAAGTGCTTGCCGCCGACCTTGGCGGAGAGCCGCTTGCCGTAGGCGAGGGATTCCTCGGTGGTGTAGAAGTTCGAGACGTTGACCGAGAAGCCGTCGGCCTGCTCGACGCCGGCCCGCTTCAACGGCTCGAAGATCTGGTCGGGGTCGCCCCACCCGGCGTTGCCCGCGTCCAGGTACACCTTGGTGTTCCTCAGGGCGGCGAGCTTGGTGACGGCGTCCTTGAGGAGGTCGTAGCGCTCCTCGTGGAATTCCTGGGGCGTGCAGCCGTCGACGAGGTGGAGCACCGCGTCCGGTTCCAGGACGACGGTGGCGGCACGGTCGCCGATGCCCTCGGCGACGCCGTCGACGAAGGAGCGGTAGGCGTCGCCGTCGGCGGCGCCGCCGCCCGAGTACTGGCCGCAGTCCCGGTGCGGGATGTCGTAGAGGACGAGCAGCGCCGTGCGGCCGGCCTCGTCGGCGGCCTCGGTGAAGCCGCGGGCCTGCTCCTCGGGGTTCTCCGGGCTGATCCACTCGCCGGTCGGCTGCTGGGCGATCTTGCGGATCTGTTCGGCCTGGTCCTTCTTCCCCGCCTCGGCCAGGGACGCGACCTGCTGTGCCGCGGTGCCGTCGGGGTTGACCCAGAACGGGTCGGCCTCCTTGGGCTGTTGCGTGATCCCGGCGCCCGCGTTCCTGTCGTCCCCGTCACCGGACGAGGAGCAGCCCGCGAGCAGCAGTGCCGCCCCCAGCGCCGCTGCCGCCGCCCGCCTCCCGGACACGGTTCCGGCCGGCCTGCTGCCGTACATCCAACCCCCTGGTGCGCTGTTCCCGGGCTCATCCTGACATACGCCCCTGGTACCCGGGCGGTTCCCGGACCGGGGGCCGGGTGCTGTGCTGGTAGGGCTTCGTCAGGTAGCCCGACTAGGGGGCGGTTCCGGTCAGGTACGCCGAGACGACGACGTTGGCCGTGTAGCTGTCGGTGGTGTCGTCGAAGGCGCCGCCGCAGGTGATCAGGCGGAGTTCGGAGCGGGCCGTGTCGCGGGGGCCGTAGGCCTGCTGGGCGTCGAAGCCGTCGCGGGCGAGGACCCGGACGTCGTCGACGGTGAACTCGGCGACGGCGGCGTCCTCGCGGACCACCCGGATCGTCCCGCCTGGTTTCAGGGTGCTGAGCTCGTAGAAGACGGCGGGCCGGGTCTCGGTGTCGACGTGGCCCACGATCAGGGCGGTCCCGGCCGCACCCGGGGTGACGCCGGCCGCGTACCAGCCGACGGAGCCGGGCCGGTCGAAGGGTGGTGGTTCTATCGCGCCCCTGTCGTCGAGGCCGCGGGCCACCACGGGCGCCCGGATGCCGAGTCCGGGGACGTCCAGCCGTTGCGGCCGGGCGTCGCCGAGGGGGGCGTGGGCGGGGGGCAGGGGAACGTCGGGGGGCCGCCCCGCCGCCGCCATGTCGCCGGTGGCCGGCCCGGACGTGCCCTCGTGCACGTCGGCGGCCTCGCGGCCCCACAGCCACAGCCCGAGGAGCAGCACCACCCAGGCGATGCCGGTCACCAGACGGCCGCCGGGAAGGGCGGCGCGGTGCGCGTCGGGCGCGGGGGCGCGGTGCGCGTCCTGCGTGGGGGCGCCGTGCGCGTGGTGCGTGGGGGCGCGGTGTGCGTCAGGCGCGGGGGCGCCGTGCGCGTCGGGCGCGGGGGCGCCGTGCGCGTGTCGTTCGGACATGGTCAGCCCGTCCCGCTGCTCCGGCTGCGGACGCCGCGCAGCGCGACGGCGACGGCGGCGATGCCCGCGAGCACCAGGCCGGTCACGGTGTGCGCCGTACCGGGGGGCTGGGAACGGGCCTGTTCCCCGCTGCCGGCGGCGGCCAGCCGCGCGGTGCCGCCGCCGCCCGCGTCGACGGGGGCGACCGGAGAGGCCGGGGCGGAGGGCCGGGTGTCCGGGTGCCGTTTCTCGTGGACGGTGATGGTGCCGTTGCGGGCGTGGTCGCCGCACCTGACCTGGACGGCGTACGCCCCGGCCCGCACGGTGGAGCGGACCCGGCTGGAGCCGACGAGGACACCGTCCTCGGTGGCCAGGCCGAGCCGGACGTCCGTCTCGAACGCCGCCGATACGGCGACGGCCGTCTTCTCGGTGCAGTCGGGCACGCGGAGTGTGACGTCCGTGCCGGGCGCGGGGGACGACGGTGTCACGGAGACGCCGCCGCCGTCCGCCGCGTAGGCGGCGGGTGCGCACAGCGCGGCGGCCAGCGCGGCTCCCGCACAGAGTGTGACTTTCAGTGAGCCCATCGTGTACCTCCAGTTATCTGGAGGCTCCCCCGTGCGCCCCGCCCCCGCACCCCGCGCGGGGCCGGGCTGCTCCAAACGGGTTACGGCGGCGGCCTGCGGGTTTCGGCGGCCGCGGGAGACATGGGTGTGATCCGTGTGAACGTATGACTGCATAGCATGGGCCTCCCATGGCCCACGCACGGCAGGAGTCCGCCCCATGACAGAGCGCAAGCCCATCGAATCGTGGCTCACCGACATGGATGGGGTGCTGATGCACGAGGGCGTCCCCGTTCCCGGTGCGGACGCCTTCATCAAGAAGCTGCGCGAGTCCGGACGGCCGTTCCTGGTCCTCACCAACAACTCGATCTACACCGCCCGGGACCTGCACGCCCGCCTGAACCGGATCGGTCTGGAGGTGCCGGTCGAGAACATCTGGACCTCCGCCCTGGCCACCGCGTCCTTCCTGGACAACCAGCACCCCGGCGGCACCGCCTATGTCATCGGTGAGGCCGGCCTGACGACGGCGCTGCACGACGCGGGCTACGTGATGACCGACACCGACCCCGACTTCGTGATCCTCGGGGAGACCCGGACCTACTCGTTCGAGGCACTGACGAAGGCCATCCGCCTGATCAACGACGGCGCCCGTTTCATCGCCACCAACCCGGACAACACCGGTCCCTCGCCGCAGGGCGCGCTGCCGGCGACGGGTTCCGTGGCCGCGCTGATCACGAAGGCCACGGGCAAGGAACCGTACTTCGTCGGCAAGCCGAACCCGCTGATGATGCGGACGGGGCTGAACGTCATCGGCGCCCACTCCGAGACCAGCGCCATGATCGGCGACCGGATGGACACCGACGTCCTGGCCGGTCTCGAGGCCGGGATGGAGACCTTCCTCGTCCTCACGGGGCTGACGACACTCGACGACATCGACCGCTACCCGTACCGGCCGACCAAGGTCGTGGACTCCATCGCGGACCTGGTGGATCTCGTCTGAGGGAACGTGTGCGGCGGGGCGTCCGCGGCTCAGCGGCGTCTGCGGGCCACCAGTACGGCCGCGCCGCCGGCGGCGACGAGCAGGGCGGTGGCCACCAGGACCGCGTCGAGACGCGCCAGTCCGGTACCGGCGAGTTCGTCGGCGAACGGGATGCCGGTGCCCTGGTCGTCGGGGGTGGCGGCGACGGAGGGGGTGGCCGGGCCGGAGTCCTGCCCGGCGGCCGGCTCGTCGGCGGGTGCGCCGGTCCCGACGTGGAAACGGTAGTCGTTCGACTGGCCGATCCACTCGCCGTCGCCGCCCCGGCGCTGTACGACGGCCGCGTTCGCGGTGACCTCACCCGGCGCGGTCTTTGAGGTGAGCGCGAGGCGGACCTTGACGGTGAGGGTCTTGCCGGGGCCGACGGTGAAGCCGGGGAAGGCGCCGCCGCCCGCTTCCTCTCCTTCACCGAAGGCGCCGATCAGTTCGTCGCGGTCGGTCCTCTCGAAGGTGACGGCGTGCGGGCGGTCGCCGTCGAAGAACTCCAGGCGGGGCTGCGACGGTTCCAGCGCCCGGCCGTCGTCGACGAGGACGACGACCGGGTGGATGCCCTCGCAGGCGCGGGAGGTGGTGTTGGTGAGGTCCAGGTACCAGACGCCGAAGCCGCCGCCGGGGTCGTAACCGGCGGGGCCGCCGTGGAGGCGGGTGGTGAGGGGGAAGGTGTGGTCGTCCGGGGCCGTGCAGGCGGGCAGGGGGGCGTCCGCGTAGGCGGGGACGGCGGGCGCGAGTACGGCGGGCGCGAGTAAGGCGGCGGACGCGCAGGCGCAGGCGGTGCGGAGGGCGGCTGCCGCCGTCGAGCGGGGGAACGGGGACGTGCGCGTGAACAGTCGCATAAACACATGAGCGTGTCGGAGGCCCCGGCCCGACGGCACCGCCGTTCGGGGAACGCCCCCCGAACGGCGGCACACGCCCCTCGAACGGCGGCTGCGGCACCCCGGCGGCCCCCGCCCCGGCCACCACGGCTCCCCGTACGGGCTGCCGACAGCGCCCTCGTACCGGCCGCGACGCCTCCGTACCGGTTGTGGCCGTGTTCGCGCCGCGCCGTTCCCGTCGGCTCAGCCGCCGTCCCCACGCCCGAACAGCGGTGCGAGCAGCAGCTGGGCCGCGCCCTCCGCGACCGTGCGCGTCCCGCCGGGCGCGATCCGCACCGGTACGGCACCGTCGTGGCCGCCCTCGCGCCGGGCGCGGGCGTCGAGGACCGCGCCGACCCCGTGGACGAAGGCCTCGGGAGCGGCGGCGACGGTACGGCCGCCCAGCAGCACCAGGTCGATGTCCAGCAGCCCGGCGAGATTCGCGGCGCCCGCGCCGAGTACTCTCGCCGCCTCCGCGAGGTCCCCGCGGGCGACGGCACCGAGGCACAGCGCCTCTATGCAGCCCCGGGCGCCGCAGGTGCAGGGCGGCCCGTCCAGCTGGACGACCTGGTGCCCGAACTCCCCGGCGCCGGTCCGGGCGCCCCGGTGCACGCCGCCGTCGAAGACGAGGCCGGCGCCGAGTCCCGTACCGAGGTGCAGGTAGGCGAAGGAGCCGCCCTCGCCGCCCCCTTCGCCGCCTTCGCCGCCGACGGCGAGACCGAGCGCCGCCGCGTTGGTGTCCTTGTCGACGACGACCGGCACGCCGAGCCGCCGCGCCAGCGCGTCCCGCAGAGGGAAGCCGTCCCACTCCGGGAAGCCGGTGACCCGGTGCAGCACACCTCGTACGTGGTCGAGCGGACCGGGGAGGGCGACGCCGAGGCCGAGGAGAGTGGGGGCGGCGGCGAGGACGGCGCCCGGCGCGCGCGGGCCGCGCGCGGCAGGAGGTCGCCGCTGCTGCGCGGCAGGAGGTCGCAGCCCCTGCGCGGCAAGCGGTCCGGAACCGTCCCCGGCAGGCGTGGGCGGGCCGCCCCCGGCAGACGGCCGCAAGCCCTCCACGGCACCCGGCGGCAGGTTCTCCACGACACCCGGCCGCAAGCCCTCCACGGCACCCGGCGGCAGGTTCTCCACGACACCCGGCCGCAAGCCCTCCACGGCGCTCACCCCCAGACACTCCGCGAGCGCCTCCACCGCCCGGGCCACCCCCTCCACGACGGTCTCCGCCCCCGCGCCCAGGTCCAGCGGAGCGCACCGCTCCCCCACCACGGCGCCGTCGAGGTCGACCAGCACGGCCCTCAGCTCGTCCCGGTCCAGATGGACGCCGAGCGCGTGGCCCGCCTCGGGCACCAGGCGCAGTACCGTGCGCGGCTTGCCGCCGGTGGACGCGCGGCGTCCGGCCTCGGCGGCCAGGCCCTCCCCCCGGAGCCGGGCGGTGATCTTGCTGACCGCCTGGGGGGTGAGCCCGGTGCGCTCGGCGAGTTCCAGCCGGCTGATGCCCTCGACACCGGCGGTGCGCAGCAGGTCGAGCACCAGGGCGGTGTTGTGGCTGCGCAGGGCGAGCAGGTTGGCGCCGCCCGCCGCGCCCCGCACACCGCCGCCACCGGCACCCCCCGCACCGGTCCCCGTACCTCCGCCGTTCGTCCTGTTCACACCACCATTGTCTCCGGCGCTTGCACTTTGGCAACACCGTTGCGAAAGTAGAACGCATGACTGGTACTCCTCCCGGCACTCCTCCTCTGCGCGTCGGCCTCGTCGGCTACGGACTCGCGGGCTCCGTCTTCCACGCCCCGCTGATCGCCGCCACCGAGGGCCTGGCCCTCGACACGGTCGTCACCTCGAACCCGGAGCGGCAGCAGCAGGCCCGCGCCGGATTCCCGGACGTGCGCACCGTCGCCGGCCCGGACGAGCTGTTCGACCGGGCCGGCGAGCTGGATCTGATCGTCGTCGCGTCCCCCAACAAGACGCACGTACCGCTCGCGAGGCGGGCTCTCGAGGTCGGTGTGCCGGTCGTGGTGGACAAGCCGGTCGCGGGCACGGCGGCCGAGGCGCGCGAGCTGGCGGCGCTGGCGGAGGAGCGCGGTCTGCTGCTCTCCGTCTTCCAGAACCGCCGCTGGGACAACGACTTCCTCACTCTCCGCAAGCTGCTCGCCGAGGACGCGCTGGGCGACGTGTGGCGTTTCGAGTCCCGCTTCGAGCGCTGGCGGCCGAAGCCGAAGGGCGGCTGGCGCGAGTCCGGCGACCCGGCAGAGATCGGAGGGCTCCTCTACGACCTCGGCAGCCATGTCGTCGACCAGGCCCTCGTCCTGTTCGGCCCGGCCACGCAGGTGTACGCCGAGTCCCTCGTGCGGCGCGCGGGCGCGGAGGCGGACGACGACACGTTCCTCGCCCTCACGCACGCGAACGGCGTCCGCTCCCACCTCTACGTCTCCTCCACCGCCGCCCAGCTCGGCCCCCGTTTCCGGGTGCTCGGCTCGACGGCCGGCTACGTCAAGCACGGGCTCGACCCGCAGGAGGCGGCGCTGCGCGAGGGCAAGCGGCCGGGCCCCGGCTGGGGTGAGGAGGACGAGTCGCTGTGGGGGCGCGTGGGCTCGGGGGAGTCCCCGCTGACCGGTGGCGGGCACGTGGCGGCGACCGTCGCGGGTGACTATCCCGCCTACTACGCGGCGGTGGCCGGGGCCCTGCGCGAGGGCGGCCCGAACCCGGTGGACGCCCGGGAGGCGGCCGCCGCCCTGGACGTACTGGAGGCGGCCCGCCGGTCCGCCTGCGACGGAGTGGTGGTGACCCTGTGAGCCATGCGAACCCCGGTAATCACGCGAACCCCGCGAACCCTGTGAGCCACGCGAACCCCGGGAGTCCTGTGAGCCGCAAGAGTCCCGCGACCCCCGAGGCAGCCGTGCCGACCGCCGCAGCCCCGACCGTGGCGGAGCTGGAGGAGCAGGAACGCCACCTGGTCTTCCGCCGGTTCACGAACGACGACGCGTGGACGCTGGGCTCCCTGCTGGTCGAGCTGGCCCGGGAGCGTCAGGCACCCGTCGCCATCGACATCCACCGCGCGGGCCGGCAGCTCTTTCGCGCCGCCCTGCCCGGCTCGACCCCCGACAACGACGCCTGGATCGCCCGCAAGCGCCGGGTGGTGGAGCGGTACGGCTCGGCTTCGTACCTGGTCGGCTCGCGTTTCCGGGCCAAGGGCACGACCTTCGAGGAGTCCTCGCGACTCGACCCCGACACGTACGCGGCGCACGGCGGTTCCTTCCCGGTCACCGTCGCCGACGTCGGTGTCGTCGGCGCGGTGACGGTCTCCGGGCTGCCGCAGGTGGAGGACCACCGGCTCGTGGTGGAGGCCCTGGAGCGGTTCCTGGGCGAGTAGCCCGATCGGCCGCGGACCGCGCACGCGGGGAATCACCGGCGGGTACCTGTGGTTGGCAGGCAGACACGCAGGATGATCACGGTGCCCACCGGAGGGATCGCAACCCATGAACGACACGACGGCCTCCCTGAAGGAATCAGTCGGACGGTACGGCGTCTGGAGTGTCCAGCTGCGCTCCGAGGAACCGGAGGGCGGTGCCGAACGTGCCGAGGCCGCCGCGGAGTTGGAGCGGCTCGGATACGGCGCCCTGTGGCTGGGCGGCAACAGCGCCGCCCGGCACGCCGCCCCGCTGATCCAGGCGACCTCGCGGATCGTGGTCGGCACCAGCATCCAGAGCATCTGGGAGCACGGGGCGGCCGAGGCCGCGGCGGGCCTCGCCGAGCTGGAGGTGTCCCACCCCGGCCGCTTCGTGCTCGGCCTGGGGGTGAGCCACGGCCCGCGTGTGGAGGGATACCGCCGCCCGTACTCGACGATGGTCGGCTACCTCGACGACCTGGACAGGGCCGGGATGCGGTCCGGCCACCGGGTGCTGGCCGCGCTCGGCCCGAAGATGCTGGACCTGTCCCGGGACCGGGCGGCGGGCGCCATCCCGTACCTGGTCACGCCCGAGCACACCGCGCAGGCCCGCGAGCGCCTCGGTGCCGCCCCGTTGCTGGCTCCGGAGTTCAAGGTCGTCCTCGACTCCGATGCGTCCCGTGCCCGCGCGACGGCCCGCGCGTATCTCGCCATGTACCTGAAGCTGCCGAACTACACGAAGAACTTCCTCAACCTCGGCTTCACCGACGCCGACGTCACCGGCGGCGGCAGCGACCGTCTCATCGACGCCGTCTTCGCCTGGGGCGACGAGGCCACGATCCGCGCCCGCATCGACGCCTTCCACGACGCGGGCGCCGACCACGTGGCACTCCAGGTGGTGGAGGACGACCCGGCCCGCCTCCCGAGGGACGGCTGGCGCAGGCTCGCCGCGCTACTGGCCTGAGCGAGGCCGAGGGAAGTCGCACTTCCGGGGCGCGGGGAAGCGCGCCCCGGCCGCGTCAGGCGTCCTCGAGTTCCTGCCGCTGCCGCCCGAGCCCCTCGATCTCCAGCTCGACGACGTCCCCCGCCCGCAGATACGGCTTCGGCTCGGGCTGCCCCATCGCCACGCCCGCCGGCGTCCCGGTGTTGATGACGTCACCGGGGCGCAGCACCATGAACCGGCTGACGTACCGCACGACCTCCCCCACGGGGAAGATCTGCTCCGCGGTCGTGCCGTCCTGCTTCAGCTCACCGTTCACCCACAGCCGCAGCGAGAGCCGCTGCGGGTCGGGCACCTCGTCGGCGGTCACCAGCCACGGGCCCAGCGGGTTGAACGTCTCGCAGTTCTTGCCCTTGTCCCAGGTGCCGCCGCGCTCGATCTGGAACTCCCGCTCGGACACGTCGTGCGCGACCGCGTACCCGGCGACGCACGCGAGGCCCTCCTCCGCCGACTCCAGGTAGCGGGCCGTACGCCCGATCACGACCGCCAGCTCCACCTCCCAGTCGGTCTTGGCGGAGCCGCGCGGCACGAGCACGGTGTCGTGGGGCCCGACCACGGTGTCCGGCGCCTTGAAGAAGACGACGGGCTCGGCGGGCGGCGCGGCCCCGGTCTCTCGGGCGTGGTCGTGGTAGTTGAGGCCGATGCACACGATCTTGCCGATGCGCCCCACGGGCGGCCCGACGCGCAGCTCCGTGCCGTCCAGGGCGGGCAGCTCACCGGCCTGGGCGGCGGACCGTACCCGGTCGAGCGCGGTCTCGTCGGCGAGCAGTCCGCCGTCGATGTCCGTCACGATGCCCGACAGGTCTCGCAGGGTCCCGTCGGCGTCGAGCAGCGCGGGGCGCTCCGACCCCGCCGTACCGACTCGCAACAGTTTCATGATCCCCAACTCCTCGATCGCGGGCAGCCCGCCCGACGGAGCAGGACCTGGGTGCGGCAGCATCGCGCAACCATCGGAGGACTGGCCGATCGTCCAAGGTCGGGGTCCACTCCGCAATACCCCGTTCACGTACTGGACCGTAGCCGGGCCGGGCGGCGCCCCGGGCCGGTGGGCTCAGCGGTACAGGACGGCCCGCTCGACGGCACTCCACGCCGTGCTGGTGACGACGTACAGCGCGGCGGCCAGCGGCACGACGGCCACGGTGACGAGCGTGAAGAAGGACAGGAACGGCAGGACCCTGCTGAGCCCGCCCAGCCCCGGCTGCCCGTGCGGGACTTCGCCTACGCGGGGCTCTGTTCGGTCTCGATCGGTTCGAGCAGCCGCCGCGGGCCGAGCAGCGCCCGGCTGACCGGATCCGCCGGGTCGGGGTCGAGTCCCGGTCCCGGCCTCATGTCGATGTCGCGGACGGCGACGAGGGTTCCGCAGGCGGGGCAGGAGCCGTACGGACCGAGTTCGGTGCCGCAGTCGGCGTGCCAGAAGGTGCGCATCGGCTCCCCGCCGAGCTGCTCGCGTCCCCAGATCCCGAGCGCCCGCAGCGCGGGCCACAGGGCGATGCCGCGGTCGGTGACGACGTACTCGTCCCGGGGCGGTGACTGCTGGTACCTGCGCTTTTCCAGGATTCCTTCGGCGGTGAGCGCCTGGAGGCGGTTGGCCAGGACCGCGCGCGGGATGCCGAGGTGGACGAGGAAGTCGTTGTAGCGCCGGACGCCGTAGAGCGCGTCGCGGATCACCAGCAGCGTCCATCGCTCGCCGACGACCTCCAGCGCGCGGGCGATCGAGCATTCCTGCGTCGCGTAGTCCTTGCCCAGTGCCATGACGTCCACTGTAGCCACTTTCCGACAGCTCAGTTCATTCACCGAACCGATGATGCTAGGTTGACCGCCGAAACCTCAGTTCATTGACCGAACCCATACGTCCCGAGCAGGGAGAGCGGACAGCCATGACCGACATCGGCACGGATTCCCCCGCGAGCGCCACCTCCGCCACCTCCGCCACGCCCGCCGCCTCGGCCGCCCCCGCCGCCTCCGTACGTCGGAGAGGCGGCGGGCCCGACAGGGACGCGCCTCCGCCGCGCCCCGGCCGCACCCTCGCGCTGACCAGCGCCGCGACCGCCGTGGCCCTGATGACGTACACCGCGCCGATGGTCACGCTGCCCGAGACCGCCGCCGCCCTGCACACTCCGCTGTCCGCCCAGGCCTGGCTGCTGAACGGCACCCCTCTCGGCCTGGCCGCCCGGCTCCTGGTGGCCGGCAGCCTGGCCGACGACTACGGGCGCCGCCGGCTCTTCGTCTCCGGCACGCTCGCCCTCGGCGTCACCACCGTCCTGGGCGCGTTCGCGTCCACGACCTGGCTGTTCACGCTGGCCCGCATCGCGCAGGGCGCGGCGAGCGCGGCGCTGCTGACCAGCAGCCTCGGCCTGCTCGTCCACGCCTTCCCCACCCCGGCCGGGCGGCTGCGCGCGACCGGCGTGTGGGGCGCCTTCGTGAGCGGCGGGATAGCGGTGGGCCCCGTGCTCGTCGGCGCGGTCCCGGACTGGCGGGTGGCGTACGGCGTTCTCGGCGCTGCCGCGCTGGTGGTGGCGGGGCTGGGCGCGCGGGCCCTGTCGGAGTCGCGCTCGCCGCGGGACGGCCGGCCGGACCTCGCCGGGGCGTTGACGTTCGGACCGGCGCTGGTCGCGCTGGTGGCGGCGCTGACGCTGGGGCGGGACGGGTGGCTGCGGGCGCCGGTGGGCCTGCTGCTGGCGGCGGCGCTGCTGCTGGGCGGGCTGTTCGCCGTACTGGAGCGCCGCGCGGCCACCCCGATGATCGACCTCTCGCTGCTGCGCCGCCCGCGTTTCTTGGCCTCCTCCGCGGGCGGGCTGTTCACGGGCCTGTCGGTGATCGGTCTCTTCAGCTTCCTGCCGACGGTGTTGCAGCGGGCGCTCGGCCTGTCCCCGATGGAGACGGCCCTGCTCTCCCTGCTGTGGGCCGGTCTCGCCTTCGCGGTGGCGCTCCAGGCCCGCCGTATCGCCCACCGTGTCTCCCCGCGCCACCAACTGGCCGCGGGCTTCGCCCTGCACGCGGTCGGCGTCCTGACCATGCTCGGCGCGGTCGGCGCGGGTTCCTGGCCCCGGCTGCTGCCCGGCCTGGTGGTGGCCGGCGTGGGCAGCGGTCTGCTGAACGCCGCGCTGCCGCTGCTCGCGGTGGAGTCGGTACCGGCGGCCCGCGCGGCGATGGGCTCGGGCGCGCAGCAGACGTTCCGCTACATCGGCTCGTGCGCCGGGGTCGCCCTGACGATCGCCATCGCGACCTCGGCGGGGAGTCCGGGGGCGGGGGCGGACGTGGCGCTGTGGGTGTCGGCGGGGCTGGCCGTGGTGGCGGGAGTGCTGGTGGGGGCGCTGCGGGAGCGGCACTGAGCGGCGGTGCGGCCCCCGGCGGTTCTCGGCGGGCCCGGGGGCGCCGATCCCCGGCCTCGGGCCCACCGGTGACTGACCCTCGTCACCTCGCGGCAGTACGGTGTCCCCCATGCGCCCCGACACGCCCGCCGAAGACGTCGACCACACCGCCGAAGCGGCCCGCCTGGAGCGAACCGCCGGCCTCTACCCCGAGGACGCCGAGGCCCTGCTCCTGCGCGCCGCGGCCCACCTGGAACTGTCCGGCGACCGCCCGGCCGCGACCAGGCTCTACGACCGCCTGCTGTCCTCGGCTTCCGACGGCTCCGCCACCCTTGAGAACCCGTCCCTGGTCCGCGCCCTGAAAGCCTCCAACCTCTGGGAGTACGACCACGAGGCGGAGGCCAGGGCGATCATCGACGGGGTCCGTGCGGCGGCGCCGCGCGATCCGGCGCCCTGGGTGATCGTGGCCGAGGCCCTGGAGTCCCACGACGAACTGGAGGCGGCGCACGACACGTTCACGGAGGGCGCCCGCCTGCTCCTGACGGACGTGCCGGAACCGCCGTATACGACGCACCCGCTCCTCTACGGCCGCCACCGCGTCCGCCGCATGCTGGGCCTGGCCCACGACGAGTGGGACGCCCTGGCCGACACGCTGCACTCGATGCCGGTCTCCCTGGACGAGCTGCACGACCCGAAGCGGGTCTGGTCCCTGGGCTCGGACGATCCCGCGGACCTGGAGGCGGAGATCTCCCGCCTGCGGGCCGAGCTGGGCGCCTACCGGGAGGCGCTGTCCCGCCCCTTCCCGGTGGCCATGCTCCACTGGCCGGCCGACGAGCTGACGGAACTGGTCGAGGCGTACCCGGCCCTGGCCGCGGAGTACCCCTCCTACGACGCCCACCTGGCGACGATAGAGGCGGCCCTGCGCGAACTGGCCTCGTCGGGCACCGCGAACCTGGGCGTGGTCCCGGGCACGGTCCCGTCCTACGAGGCCTTCGCGGCGTCGGAGGGCGCGTCCCCGGCCGACCCGACCCTGCTCCCGCAGTACGCGACGACGCTGGCCGCCCGGGGACTCGCGGTGGCGTGGCCGCCGCAGCGCGGGGCGGCGTGCTGGTGCGGCTCGCAGCGGCCGTACGGGGAGTGCCACGGGGAGGACGTCGCCGGGAACCGATGAGATCCGGCGCCGGCGGGTGTCCACAGGTGCGACAGCCCGACGCGCGACGCAAGGCGTCGGCCGAGTCGACCCGAGGAGACAGGACGACATGAGCACCGAGCAGACCCCCGCCACGGCCAACGGCTTCTCCTACACCCTGACCCGCGCCCTGGAGGCCCCCGCGGCGCGGGTCTGGCAGGCCTGGACCACCCCCGGCCAGTACGCCCGGTGGGCCTACGCCGTCCCCGGCTCCGTGGAGATGGACGTCCGCCCCGGCGGCGCCTGGAAAGCCACGGTGCGCACCCCGGAGGGCGCGGAGTTCCCCCTGACGGGCTCCTACGTCGAGGTCGCCGAACCGCACCGGCTGACCCTCGGCATGGACGTCCCGGGCCGCCCGGACCCGGCGACGATGACCCTGGAACTGACGGAACAGGGCCCCCGCAACACCGTGATCACCCTCCGCCAGACCTGCGACACGGCGGAGGAACGGGACGGCGCGGAACAGGGCAGCGGCATGCTGCTGGACGGGCTGACGGGGTTCCTGGCGGACGACCCGAAGGCCTGACCACCTCCCTGACCACCTCCAGGCGTGAACACTTCCCGGCCGGTGTTCACGCCTCGCTCATCTGCTACTGATCGCTGCCGGTGCTCCCCCGGCAGAGGGAGCGGGATCGTTCAAGTGGTTCAAGTGGCCGATGCCGCGCCGACGCCGCCGGTGCGACGTTCAGAACATGACCACTGATCCACGGATGGCGAAGGCGCCCTGGCGCACGTTGCGGCGGCGGGGACCGCGACCGTCGCCCCGGGCGGCCACGCTCTGGGCGACGGTGTACACCGGTTTCGGCCTGGTGTGCGCACTCAACGGAACCCCTTTGTTCCACTCCAGCGGCATCCTGGGCCCCTCCGCGTCGGGGTGGGCGGTCACGACGACGGGGACACTGACGGCACTGACCTGTGCCGCGGTGTCACGACACGGACCGCGACCCGCCCTGCGGGCGTTGCTGTGGGCGTGGTGCGGCCTGGCCGCGTGCGCGGCGTTCAGCCTGCTCATGGACGTCATCATGCTGATGTCCGGTCAGAGCGTGGAGAGTTGGGCCGCCACCGCACACCGTGCGCTGGCGGCGGCCGGGGCACTCCTGCTCGCGGCCACGGCGCGTTCGGCTCGGCCCCCGTCCGGCGTGACCGCTCCCCCCTCGCCCTCCGCCGCACCCCGGCCGACGCAACTGGCCGCCTGGGCCGGCACGGTGTCCTTCCTTCCGTACGCGGTCATGAAGCAGGTCTGGGCCTTCGGCGGCACCTTCGCCGGCATGTCCGGCTCGGAGATGCGCGCGATCTCCGAGCGCAACGGTGCCTCGGGGCTCTGGCTCACCCTGGAGTCCTGGGGCTTGGACGGCACCATGCTCCTGGCCGCCCTCGGCGTCTTCCTGCTGTGGGGCCTCGTCCGCCCCTGGGGCCAGGTCTTCCCGCGCCGGACACCGTTCCTGCGCGGCCGCCCGGTCCCGCGCTGGCTCCCCCTGTCCCCGGCCCTGCTCGGCGCCGCCACACTCGCCCCGTACGGCGTCCTCGGCCTCGGCTACCTCGCTCTGGCCACGCTGGACGTGGTGACGATGCGGAGCGGCGATTTCCACTCCCCGGACGACGCACTCCTGGTCGGCTGGATCGGCCTGGCCGCATTCGCCGGGTACGGCTGCGCGTTGATCGTGGCGACCCGCTCGTACTGGTCGCGGACCCGTCGCACGGGCCCTCCGCACGGGTGCGAGACCACCTCAGGCGCGCAGCAGTGAGGCGTGGATGCGGGCGATGGCCCGCGTCACCTCGTCACGGTTCTTGGCGTGCTGCATCCATGCGGGCAAGCGGGCGACCACGGTCATCCTCCGGCCGTGATCGTGCCAGGGGGTCCCTTCACGCAGCGGTGCCCGCACGAATCGTCTGATCAGATCCAGATGCTCCAAGTTGTAGGCCCACACCCACCCGTGCCGGGTCTCGCCCTGCAACCGAAGAGGGACACCGAAGTACGGGTCCACGGCCGGTGCGCGCCAGTCCCGGGCCAGGGCCACTCCGCCGCGACTCCACTCCTTCGCCATCCCGCAACCACGGCAAACGAGACGCCTCGGCGCGAAGAGGCCCCGGTCGCTCACTCCGGACGGGTCCGGTGCCGTACCGACGTGCGCAATCCCCTCGCAGCCGGGGCACCACACGAGAACAGACGCGAGGAAGTCGTACTTCGTGCGGCGCGGGTCTCGGAACCGGTGGTGCGTGGGCATGGGGCTCATCGCGCCAGTATGCGAGCCACGCACCGAAGACCTCTACCGGGTGAGGAGCAGGTCAGTTGATGATCTCGGCGCGTCCGTCCAGAACCATCGCGGCCAGCCGGTCTCGCCACAACTGGAGGGCTTCGGGCGTCTGCCGCGTCCAGTCGGTGACCTCACCGACGACCCGGAGCGGCTCCGTGCTGCGGTAGGAACGGGTGGGATTGCCGGGGAACTTCTTGTCGGTGACGTTCGGATCGTTCTCGAACTCCCCGGTCGGCTCGACGGCATACACGCGCGGTTCCCCGTCCCCGGCGGCGAGCTCGGCGGCGAGCCCCGCGCCGTCGCACAACGCGGTGAAGTAGATGTGGTTCATCACGATCTCGGGCCGGTAGTTCGAAGCGAAGCCGGCGGTGAGGTGATCCCCGATCCGCAAGTCGGCCTTCGTGCCGTGAAAGAACGGTCCCTCGTCCAACGCCTCGTCCATCGCGGCAGGTTATCAACCGGGGTCGCCGGGCGAGGCGCCCACGACGGTTCGGGGCCTGTCCGGCGGCTCTTGCCGGACAGGCCCCGGCCCCACGGAGGGCTCAGCGCTTGAGCGTGAAGGTGAAGTCGCCGGACAGCTTGCCGCTCAGCCGTGCTACCGAAACGAGTCTGCCCTCCGCGATCAGTCTCTCGGTCTCGGCCCGCGAGAGACCGCACCCTTCAGCGATCAGCCGCACCGGCCGGACAGGGATCCGCGCCGCGAAGCGGACCGACACGTCGATCACCTCGCGGTCCAGGTGATCTGATCCGCCTGTGTCGAGGCGCCAGGCGTCGTCCCAGTCGAGGACGACGCGATTACGGCGCTGCACGACCGGGTCCTGGAGCAACTCAGCTGCCAGACCGAGGTCGTTGGCATGCAGTCGGTCAAGCAGCTCAGGCCGTACGGAACGCACGTCCGTCCGCTCCAGGACCGTGAGCTTTGCCGTGTCCCCGCAGGCGGTGCATAGCACGAGGAGCCAGGCGTCGAGGAGCTTGTGGTGTGCGTTGACGCGGAACTTGCCGCTTGCCCGGAAGCGTTTGGACGCGCACGTTCGGCAAGGGCGGAGGACGAGAGGCAGGCAGGTGGGCATGACAACCCAGTTGTCGAGCACAGAAGTGCACCGGTTTCAGTGAGAAGACCGCAGCAGAAAGGAGCGCGTCTCACATGTGCGACGCGCGACAGATCAGCACTCGGGGGGTCTCACAGGGTGTAAACGGCACGTCCTTGCCTGGGCGACTCGGTTCGGCAGCACGGTAGGGGCACACAGCGGCGTTGTTCCAACGGTTCTCGAGCGCCTCACGCGCGGTCGTCGAACCTCGTCGCGATGGCCCGGAACGGGTTCGGGACCGACGCCCGGCACGACCTGCGAGCTCTGCCCGTGGTCAGCGGCGCACGAGGCCGTCCGGCACAATGGCCGCATGTCCGGCCCCGTCCCGTCCTCCGCCTCTGTGTCCGCCCGCATGAGCCGCCAGGGCTCCCACGACACGGCTCCGGAGATCGCGGTGCGGCGACTGCTCCACGCGTCGGGCCTGCGCTACCGCGTGAACGTGCCGGTGCCGGGCATGGCCCGCCGCACGATCGACATCGTCTTCGCCAGGAGCAAGGTCGCGGTCTTCCTCGACGGCTGCTTCTGGCACGGCTGCCCGCAGCACGCCACGCGGCCGAAGTCGAACGCCGAGTGGTGGCGGGCCAAGCTCGACAAGAACATGGCCCGCGACGTCGAGACGACCAGGCACCTGCAGGGCCGGGGGTGGACGGTGCTGCGGTTTTGGGAGCACGAGGCGCCGGAGGGTGTGGCGAACCGGGTCGGGAGATCCCTGGCTGGCGCCGCATTCCCCGCTCAAGGATGCACACCGGGCACGCCTTGAAGGGGCTGATTCGGTCGATCAGCCCACCCTCGTGTCAGTGACTCCTGCTACAACTGCCTCCACGTCAACACGGTGGTGAAGGGGGTCGTGGTGCAGCAGGCGGGAAGTCCGGAGCAGCCGGTCGCGGGGGTCTACGAGCAGCTGGTTACGGATCGCGTGCGCGGTGAACTGGAGCGTCTTGAGGCCGACGGTTGGAAGGCCATCGACGCCGAGGTCGGTGCAGAATCGTCACCGCATGTGCTGGCCCGTCACGTCGGTGACATAGTGGCCCGCCACCTCAACCAGCTCCGGCCCGAACACCGAGTCCCCTTTGCCAACCGGATCCTTGAGTCCCTGGCGGCAGAGGTCGGTGAACAGGGCGGCGCCGAGTCCGTCAGCGCCCTCGTCGAGGGACCGCGCCAATTGCTGGCTCTGGCGGAGCAAGAGGCACCGGGTGCCTATGCAATCCGTCCGCTCACGCCCCTCTCCGAGACCTCTCTTCTCACCAACTCCCCCGAGGACCTCAACTTGGGATCGGAGTTGCGGGCCGAATTGGCCACGGCGGATCGGATCGACCTGCTGTGCGCCTTCGTCAAGTGGTACGGCATCCGCGTACTGGAGGACTCGCTCCTCGCCGCGAAGGAGCGGGGCGTCCCGATCCGAATCATCACCACGACCTACATGGGCGCCACGGACCGGCGTGCACTCGACCGGCTCGTGCGCGAATTCGGCGCCACGGTGAAGGTGAACTACGAGACCCGCTCGACCCGGCTGCACGCCAAGGCCTGGCTGTTCCGGCGCGGGACCGGATTCCACACGGCGTATGTCGGCAGCTCGAACCTCTCCCGTGCGGCTCTGCTCGACGGCCTGGAGTGGAACGTGCGTCTGTCCTCGGTGGCCACACCGGCGGTGATGGACAAATTCGAGGCCACCTTCGACGCGTACTGGAACGACCTGGCGTTCGAGACGTACGACCCGGATGACGACGGCGAGCGCCTCGACGCGGCGCTCGCCCAGGCGGGCGGGACGACATCGGCCACCGACTTCGAAATCGACCTCTCTCGCCTTCAGGTGCATCCCTTCCCGCACCAGCGGGACATGCTGGAGCGACTGAGCGCGGAGCGCGAGATCCGCGGACGGCACCGCAATCTGCTGGTTGCGGCGACCGGCACCGGAAAGACCGTGATGGCCGCCATCGACTACCGCTCCCTGAGCAAGCAGGCGACCTCCGGTCGACCAAGGCTGCTGTTCGTGGCGCATCGCAAGGAGATCCTCAAGCAGTCCTTGCGTACGTATCGCGAAGTGCTGGCCGACGCCTCGTTCGGCGAGTTGCTGCACGGCGGGGCCGATCCACAGGAGTGGACCCACGTCTTCGCCAGCGTCCAGTCGCTCAACGTCCAGAGACTGGAACAGCTGGCGCCAGACCACTTCGACGTCATCGTCATCGACGAGTTCCACCACGCCACGGCCGGTACATACCGTCGAGTGATCGAACACTTCGCGCCGAAGGAGTTGCTGGGACTCACCGCCACCCCGGAGCGGATGGATGGGCTCAATGTCCAGGACGAGTTCTTCGACGGCCGCATCGCCGCCGAGATGAGGCTTTGGGAAGCCCTGGAGAACGACCTGCTGTCTCCGTTCCACTACTTCGGCATCCCCGACGGGACCGACCTCACGAATCTCACCTGGCAGAAGGGTTCGTACGCCGATCAGGAGCTCGGCAATCTCCTCACAGGCAATGACGCGCGAGCGCACATCATCGTCAAGCAGGTCCAGGACAAGATCTCCTACCCCGGCGCGATGCGTGCTCTCGGCTTCTGCGTCACCAAAGCGCACGCCCATTTCATGACGGACTACTTCCGCAAGGCCGGTTTCCAGGCTGCGGCCCTCGACAGCGACTCGTCATCCCAGGTACGCGCTCAAGCGCTGCGTGACCTCCAGAACGGCAAGATCCAGGTCATCTTCTCGGTGGACTTGTTCAACGAGGGGCTTGACATCCCCGACGTGGACACGTTGCTCTTGCTGCGCCCCACCAACAGCGCCACCGTCTTCCTCCAGCAGTTGGGGCGGGGACTACGGCGTACCGACACGAAACCGGTACTCACGGTCCTGGACTTCATCGGACAGCACCGAGCGGAGTTCCGCTTCGAGGAGCAGTTCCGGGCCATGACCAACCTGTCGCGCAATCGGCTGGTCGAGCACATCGAGCGCGGCTTTCCGCAGTTGCCGTCTGGCTGCCAGATCATCCTGGAGGGCAAGGCCAAGAGCCTGGTCCTCAACAACATCAGGACGCAATTGGGCGCCACGGTGAAGACACTGGTGAAGGAGGTCAAGGAGTACAGCACTCCTCTCCTCGCCGACTACCTTCGGGAGAGCCGCCGAGAGATCAAGGAGCTGTACAAGAGCGGCAACTCCTGGACCCTCGTGCTGCGTCGTGCCGGCCTGATCGCCGAACCGGCTCCTCCGGGCGAGGAGCCGCTACTCAAGCGCGTACACGCCTTCCTTCACGTGGACGACCCCGAGCGCGCGCAGGCATACCTGAGCCTTCTGGCGGACGACGCCCCGCCGTACGAGGAACTCGACCAGACCCGCCAGACCTACGCCCGCATGCTGTTCTTCAACCTGTGGGACAACGCGGGAGGCTTCACCAGCTATACAGAGGGCATCGCGGCGCTACGTTCGCAGCGAGCTCTGAGAGATGAACTCCGCCAGGTGCTGTCGTACGTCATCGACCGAGCCGATCACGTCCCGATCCCACTGTCCGATGGTCTCGGCACCCTGCCGCTGAAGGTTCACAGCTCGTACAACCGGTCGGAGATCCTTGCCGCCCTCGGCATCGCCCGGTTCGGTGGACAGATGCCGCGATCCTTCGCCCAGGGTGTGCAATGGGCGGAGGAATTTCAGACCGACGCGCTACTCATCACGCTCGAGAAGGACGAGAAGGACTTCTCACCCACCGTCCGGTACAAGGACTACGCGGTCAGCCCGCACCTCTTCCACTGGGAGTCCCAGAACGCGACCTCCCCCGACTCCGCCACCGGCAAGCGCTACCAGCAGCACGCCGGTCGTGGCACCCACGTCCTGCTGTTCATGCGCCGCTACGCGAACACGGACACGGGCAAGTCACAGCCGTGGATGCTCCTGGGCCCGGCGACCTACGTGAAGCACACCGGCAGCAAGCCGATGGCGATCACCTGGCATCTCGATCATCCGCTCCCGGCCGACGTGTGGTCCTACTCGGCGGCGATCCAGGCGAGTTGACTCACATACGTCGGCCGTGACCGGAACGACTCACGACAGTCGCACTGCGCACTCCGCCTCGAAGTGCGACTGCGCCCGGTCGAGCGCGTCGTCTACGTCCCACCCTTGGGTGCGGAACCAGTAGAGCAAGTCCGTGATGGCGTTGATCGCGGCATCCTCCGCCGTAGCCGTCGCCAACCGGCCTGAAACGACCGGCTCCTGCGTCCGCCCCGAACCGCTGTAAAGACTCAGCACGTCCGCGACTCGCGCCAGTCGCGGCATCGACGTGTGCTGCCGCTCGGCGCAAGTCGCGTCCATGCGGAACTCGCACCAGGTGATCTTGCAATCACCGGTAAGTTCCACGCCCCAGCGATCACTCACGGCGTCGACCAGCGTCATCCCCCGGCCCGCCTCCGCGTCGAGAGTCGCGCAGGTAAGCGTCGGAAGGGCGCGAGCATCGGGATCGTGAACCTCGATGCGCAGGTGGGAGCCCTCGAGTGAAGCGACCAGCGTGGTCGGCGTCTCCGGTCCGACGTGCTTGATCACATTGGCGACGAGTTCACCTACGCAGAGCTCGGCGGCATCCGTCAGCTCATGCAGGCCCCAATACTCCAGGTGGATCCGCAGAGCGCGTCGAAGAGCCCACACCTGATCGGCCTCCGCCAGAAACGGCAGCCTCCACGGCTGCGTCGGCCTCCAAAGGGCGTCGTCCATGTCCTATCCACTCCCCACCACTGATGCCGCACTGTGTTGCTGACGCGACTCAGAGTTGCATTGAAACTCTCTAAATGGAACTCTCACTAGACATCGGCCGGGGGCACGCAGCTTCGTCACGCGCCCCCGGCGCACACCGTCTTGCCGCCGCCACCAGCGGAGCACCACGATCTACTGGACCAACGCGAAGGACTGAGGACATGGCAGTCGGACCCACCACTCGTAGGCGCCAACTCGGTGCCGATCTGCGACGACTCCGGGAACGCAAGGGGCTGACGCTCGAAGAGGCAGGATCCCGCGTCGGCATCTCGAAGGCGACGTTGAGCCGCTACGAGACGAAGGAGGGCACGGTCAAGTGGCCGGCCGTAGACGCCCTGTGCCGTGAGTACTCTGCAACGGACGAAGAGCGCCTTGCCCTCGTGCAGTTGGCGAAGGGCGCCAAGATCCAAGGATGGTGGCGATCACTCGCCGACCCCATCCCCGACTCCATGAACCTGATGCTGACCCTGGAAGACGAGGTCGTACGCGAGGACCACTACGCGTGCATGTACGTTCCGGGACTCCTCCAGACGCGCGCCTACGCAGAGGCGGTCCACCGCGCTTCAGAGGTGCAATGCGGCGAACGCGAAGTCCAGCACATGGTCGACATCCGCATGAAGCGCCAGGAGTTGCTGGAGCGTGAAGAGCCCCCGCGCATCTGGTGCGTGATCGACGAAGCCGCGATCCGCCGTCAGGTCGGAGGCCGTGACGTCATGCGAGAGCAACTCGCCCACCTGTTGGCCTGTGCCGAGCGACCGCACGTCACCGTCCAAGTCCTTCCGTTCTCCCTGGGAGCACATGCCGCCGCAGTGGGAAGCTTCGTCACACTTCGCGGCCAAGCCCGTGAGCTGGACGTCGTCTATGTGGATCTCCTCGGTGGTGGCCTGTTCATGGAGAAGCCCGAGGAACTGGAGCGATATAGGTTGGCCTTCGACTACCTCAGCGCCCAGGCGCTCGACCTCGAGTCCTCGGTCGAACTCATCGACCGGGTCAGCAAGGAGTGAGTCTTGATCGCAGCCAACCAGGAGCCCCGCTGGTTCAAGTCCTCTTACAGCGGGGGCAGCGGCACTGAATGCGTGGAGTGCGCGTACGTCTCACGCGGCGCGTTGATACGCGACTCCAAGCGCATCGACGGGCCCATACTCAGCGTGACCCAGACTGCCTGGCACCGATTCATCGACTCTGTAGGCCACCCCATGCAGGAGTCTCCCTGACCGACGGGAGGCGGGAACGGCTCCTTCAACGCACACAGAGAGGGCAGACGCGTGGAGTGGAGTTTCCCCGCGATCTCGGACACGTGATCGTTATGCCGCGAGGGTGTGTTGATGCCGCTGCCTGGTCTCGGCCGGAGTGAGGTAGCCGAAGGTCTTGTGCTTGCGCAGGCGGCGGTTGTAGAAGGATTCGATGAAGGAGAAGACCTCGGCTCGGGCGGTGGCCCGGTCGGGCCAGGCACGGGTGCCGATCTCCTCCTTGAGCAGGGCCCAGAAACGCTCCGCGGCAGCGTTGTCGAAGCACGATCCGGTGCGTCCACAACTCTGCTGTAGCTGCAACTCCCGTATTCGCGGGCGACGCGCTTGCGGTTCACTCGCCGGCCCAGGCGGCGCAGTTCGGCGTGGATGCGCGGGACACCGTAGGTGCGACGGGAGGCGATGTGCAGCACGGTGATCTCGTGCGCGAGCACGTCGTCGGCGGCCTTTCGGGCACGACGGGCAGCCTCGCCCTCGCACCAGGCGTAGTAGGACGAGCGGGCGACCTTCAGCACCCGGCACAGCAGGACGATCGGGTAGGCCGCCTTCTCCGCATGGATCAACCGGTAGAGCTCGCTCACCGGTCGTTCTCCTTCACGAAGAAGGCCGTCGTTTTTTTCAGGATCTCGATCGTCTGCTGCTGTTCACGGACCTCCTTGCGCAGTCGCTTGAGCTCCTCGCGCTCGCCGCTGGTCAGCTCACCGGACTCGCCCTCGCCCCGGTCCGCCTTCGCCCGCCGGGTACCAGCCCC
Organism: Streptomyces sp. NPDC048392; assembly: GCF_043200575.1. Classification (NCBI taxonomy): domain Bacteria; kingdom Bacillati; phylum Actinomycetota; class Actinomycetes; order Kitasatosporales; family Streptomycetaceae; genus Streptomyces; species Streptomyces sp. NPDC048392. The sequence continues at coordinate 150,684 of NZ_JBICYB010000004.1, read as the reverse complement.
GCAGAGACTCGGAGCTGATGCCGAGCTCCCGGGCGACGGCAGTGACCGTCTTGCCCGAGGAGTCGACGAGCGCGATCGCATCCCGCTTGAACTCCTCGGTGTACCGCTTCGTGTACTTGCTTCCCACCTGGTGCTACTTCCTCTGGAACCTCAGGATCCCAGTCTCCAGGTGTCCGCGATCAAGGGGAAGCTCCACTGCACGGATGCCCCTCACGGCCGCGCAACCGAAAGCCGTCGCACCGCCATGACGATAATCGGTGTTCTGCCCGCCCCGTGAGGGCCCAGGATGACGCGCATGACTTTGGTGACTCCCGAGCTGCGGACCGACCGGCTGCGACTGCGCCCCTTCTCTCCCGCCGACGGGGGACCGTCTGTTCGCCGCGCACAGCAACACCCACGTCATGCGCTACTGGGACTCCCCGCCGTGGACCGAACGGGCCCGCGCCGAGCGGTTCCTCGCGAACTGCCGGAAGTTGGCGGACGAGGGCACGGGAGCGCGTGTCGTCATCGACCGTGCGTCCGACGGGGCCTTCGTCGGCTGGTGCGGCCTGTCGGAGTGGAACCCGGTCCATCGCAGCGCGTCGTTCGGTTACTGCCTCGACGAGACGATGTGGGGGCACGGCTACGCGACCGAGGCGGCGCGCGCCCTGCTGGGGTGGGCCTTCGACACGCTGGACCTGAACCGGGTCCAAGCGGAGGCCGATACGCGCAACGACGCGTCCGCCCGGGTGTTGGAGAAGGTCGGGTTCGTGCGCGAGGGGACGCTGCGGGAGGACTGCGTCGTGAACGGCGAGGTGTCCGACTCCTGGGTGTACGGGCTGATCAGGCGGGAGTGGTCGCCGTCGGCCGCTCCGGTGCCCGTTCGCTGAGGGGGCCTCAAGTCCGCTTCCGGCAGCGGCCTCGGGCCCGCACCGCTTCCGGGCACCTTTCGGGTCCGCACTGACCTCCGGAAGGGCCGACAGTGAATTCGGACCGCCTGCTCCTCATACCGGCCTCGCTCGGCGTCGTCGCGTTCGTCTGGGTGTTTCGCAAGCGCCTGCTGGTACGGACTCGTGGCGTGGAGGTGGACGCGCGCTGCTACGACCGTGAGTGGCGGGTGCGGGGCGGCGGGCCCACGTTCCTCCTCGGCTTCCGGACGGCGGACGGACGCAAGATGACCTGTTCCGCCAACGAGAGCGACGTCCCTGCCGGGACTCGGACCGGTGACACGGTGCCTGCCGGGACTCGGGCCGGTGACACGGTGAAGGTGCGCTACGACCCGGTGGCGCCCGGCCGCGTGGAGACCGTCATCGCTTCCCGCAGGCCGCTGTGGAAGCGGGGCGATCTGATCGGGCTGGTGGTGTTCGAGGTCGCTTGCCTGGCGTACGTCCTCGGGTGACGGCGTGAAGCGCGGGGACGAGGAACCGGCCGCCCGTCCCCGGGTACCGCCGAGCACGGTGCCCGGGCAGGTCGGCCGGAGGGCCGCCTGCGCGATCTCGACGCGTTCCGTCCGCGTCCGTGAGGTGTTTGCCCGCCGCACCCCTTCTGTTCGCCGTGCCTGGCTACCTTCGCCTCGCCCGGTCCGGCAGCAGGAGAGGTATGTCCATGAGCACCCCGGTCCAGCAGACCCCGCCCCGGCCGTCCGTGGCCACGTCGGCCTCGGCCCGGCAGCGCCGGGAACGGGAGGGCAGCCGGGCCGGAAGTCCGTCCGGGCGTTCGGGGGAGCACGCCTTCCTGCGGTTCCAGTCCAGCGTCGGCAACCGGGCCGCGACCGCCGCCGTGCAGCGCGTCCGGAACGCGACCATGGAACGCGCGCCGGGGTCCGCCGAGTCGTCCCGGCCGGGCACGCCGGAGAGTTTCGCGACCGCCCTGTCGTCGGGCACCTCGGACAGCTTCGTGACCGCCCGGCCGGGCACTCCGGACGGGCACGAGCCGTCCCGGCCGGGCACCCCGGAGACCTTCGAGACGGCCAGGGAGCCGGAACCGGAAACGGAGGCGGAGGCGGCCGTCGCGGCGAGGTCGGCGGACGATCTGGTCAAGCGGGCCGCCGAGTTGCTGGACCGGTTCAAGAAGAACCTCGACCCCGTGGACAACCTGGCCAAGGGCGCCCAGGCACCCACCAGCGCCGGCCTCGGCCAGGCAGCCACCGCGGCGGGCGACGGGGCCCTCAAGCACGACGCCGCCGCCGCGGGCACCGCCGCCGGGGCGTGGAACCTCCTCACCGAGGTCACCGGGGTCGTGGTCAACGCGTACGACTCGCTCAAGAACATGAAGGACGCCAGGAGGAACCGGTCCGGGGCCGCGCACCACACGGCTGGGAAGAAGGCCAGGACCAAGGGGACGGACGCGGTGGTCGGCACCGCCAGTTCGGGTGGCTACGGTGCGGCCGTCGCCAAGGAGGCGACCAAGGTCCAGGCGGCGGCGGACGCGGCGACCGCCGCCGAGGTGAGCGGCGTCTTCAGTGCCGTCACCGGCCTGTGGAAGGGCGCCCGGGCCGCGGGGAAGGTCGGGGGAGCGACCCGCAAGTACCGGCGGATCAAGCAGCTCGGCGATCCGGGCGAGGTTCACGCGGAGCTGCTGGCCCGGCTGCGGGAGGAGTCGGACCAGGCCGAGCAGCGGGTCGACGCGGCGTTCGCGCGGCTGAACGCCGTCAGGGAGGCCGGGCAGGGGCGCCCGCCCAGGGAGTGGTACCCCGCCGCCGAGGCCGCCTTCGACGCCATCCGGGAGGAGTACGAGCGCGCCGGGATCGCCGCGGCGGCCTACCGGCGGGCCGTGCAGGACACGGAAACCCTGGGCGGGACACAGAAGTACGCGAAGAAGAAGCAGCTCACCAAGATCGGCAAGGAGACGGTGGGCGGCGCGGTGGGCGAGCCCGCCAAGGCCGCGGGCGGCATCGTGGCGGCGGTCACCGCGGCGGGGGTGCTGGGGAGCAACCCGGGCGGCTGGATCGCCGCCGCGGTGGGGGCCGGTCTCATTCTCGGCGTGGCCGGTTACAAGGCGGGGCGCGCGGCCACGAAGCGCTACGAAGAGGTCCGCCACCCCGAGCGCTGGGCGCCGGAGGGCGAGCAGCCGGAGGCGGCCCGGTCCCGCAAGGATTCGCTGAAGCACGCCCTGAAGATCTGGAAGAAGGTGTCGAAGGGCGAACGCCAGGCCATGGCCCGCAGGATCTACGGTCTCGCGGCGGGGCCCGACATCCCCGGGAGCGCCGACACGACGCCCGAGATCCGGCAGTCCGCCCGGGAGTTGCTCGTCGCGCTCAAGGCGGGGCCCGCACAGCACAAGCTGGAGCCGCAGGCGTGGGCGGAGACCCTCAACGATCCGGAGAGGACCGCCGGTTGGGTCAAGGAGATCGCGGAGCAGCTGGCCTCGGGGTGACCGGGCGGGGGCGGGGGACCGGGAAGCGTCGCCGTTGCCGCAGTGGCGGGGCGCCGCCTCCCGCAGCCCCCTGCCTCCGCGGTGAGGCGCCGCCTCCCGCAGCCCCTGCCTCCGCGGTGAGGCGCCGCCTCCCGTATCCCTCTGCCGCAGGGCATCCCGCAGCCCTTACCGCAGGGCCTCCCCCAGCACCTCCCGCATGTCGGCCGGCTCCCGGCCCAGCAGCGTGCCCAGCGTCGGGTCGGTGGTGGCGAACTCGCCGGTGCGGGCGGCGGCGAAGATGCCCAGGAGCTGGTCGGCGTAGTGCGCGGGGACGCCCTGGGCGATCAGCTGGTCGCGGAAGCCGGCCCCGGGTGCGGTGGTCCTCGTGAAGGCGCGGCCGGTCACCTCGGCGGCGAGGGCCGCGATGTCGTCGAAGGTCAGCGCCCGCGCCGCGGTGAGGGGCGGGGTGGGACCGTCGAAGCGGCCCTCGTCGGCCAGGATCGCGGCGGTCGCCTCCGCGAGGTCGGCGTGCGTGGTCCAGGCGACCGGGCCGTCCGCGGGGAGCCGGATCTCGCCGGTCTCCCGGGCGTGGTCGAGGAAGCGCGTCGCGCTGGCGGCGTAGAAGCCGTTGCGCAGCGAGGTGAAGGGGACCCCGCAGCCGCGCAGGATCTCCTCGGTGGCGGCGTGGTCGCGGCAGGCCTGGAAGTGGGAGGCCGCACCGGCCCCCATCTGACTGGTGTAGAGGATGCGGCGGGCGCCCGCCGCGACGGCCGCCTCGATCGCGGCGCGGTGCTGCTTCACGCACTCCTCACCCAGCTTGTCCACGGAGACGACGAGGACCTGTGAGGCGCCCTCGAAGGCGTGGGCGAGGCTCTCGGCGTCCGTGAAGTCGCCCCGCCGTACGCGGACGCCCCGGTCGGCGAAGGTCCGGGCCCGCGGGTTCTCCGGGTCGCGGACGCTGACGCCGACCTGTTCCGACGGCACCCGGGTGAGCAGGTGCCCGACGATCCGGTGTCCCAGTTGTCCGGTGGCTCCGGTCACGATGATCATGATGCGCTCCAAATGTCCACAGGGAGTGTTCAGGGCGATTCCCCGTCACTGTTTCCAGCGGAATCACTAATACGGTAACAGTGATAATCACGATGGCAACACGAAGGCGGTATCGTTGATTCCATGCCATCCCGTTCTTCCGACCAGACCCGGCAGCGGGTCATCGAGGCCGCCATCGGTCTGCTGACGCGCGGCGGCCGCGACGCCGTCACCACGCGCGCGGTCGCCGAGGCGGCCGGGCTGCAGCCGCCGGCCATCTACCGGCTGTTCGGCGACAAGGACGGACTGCTCGACGCGGTCGCCGAGCACGGCTTCGCGAGCTTCCTCGCCGCCAAGCACGTCGACCCCGCCCCCCGGGACCCGATCGAGGACCTGCGGGACGGCTGGGACCTCGCGGTCGAGTTCGGTCTGGCCAATCCCGCGCTGTACACGCTGATGTACACCGAACCCGCGCGGACGGGCTCGGCCGCGTTCAAGGCCGGTATGGAGATCCTGATGGGCCGCATGCGGCGGCTGGCCGCCGGTGGATGGCTGCGCGTGGACGAGGAGCTGGCGGCCCAGATCATCCACGCCACGGCGCGCGGCGCGGTGCTCACCTGGCTGTCCCAGCCCGAGGACCGGCGCGATCCGGCCCTCTTCACCACCCTGCGCGAGTCCATGGTCGCCGCCGTCACCAACGAACGGCCGGCCGTGCGGGACGCCGGCCCGCAGGGAGCCGCCCGAGCCCTGCGCGCCACCCTGCCCGAGCAGACGGTACTCAGCGACGCGGAGCGGCTGCTGCTGAACGAGTGGCTGAAGCGTCTCGCCGACGCCGGCTGAGCCGCCGCCGGAAGGGCGCTACCAGGACGTCAGCCCGCTGGCCAACTCCCTTTTCAGTCAATGACGTTCGGCCGTCATCCGGGCATTTTTCGCGTCAAACCCCCGACGGCTCCGGCTGGTAGTCACGAGGTTGACACGAGGTGTGAGCACAAGCGGTAGTGTCCCCTCCTGTACGTCGAACGCCGTTCGCGGATACGGGAGTTCGAGGTGATGGCCGGGGGTGCGCGTTCCCGTCCCGCTTCGAGTCCGCGTCGTCGGCGCCCCCTGCTCGTACCGGCCCCTCGCGTGTTCCTGGGAGTTCCATGTCGTGCGCCCCCGCCGCCGCCCGCGCCGCTGCCGACTCCGCGGCACGGGGTGCCCATGGGAGACACCGGTCCGCCGGGGCCCGTTGAGAGCCCGGTCGGCACCGGGCCGGCCGTCGCGCCCCCGCCGTCGCGCCCCGCCCCTGCGCCGCGCCCCTGTGCGCCGTCCCGCCTCGGCCACCTCGCCCACACCGACGGCTTCCGATCCGTGAGGACCTGATGACTGAACTGATAGTGACCGCCGCCGCCGTGCTGGCGGCGGCCGGCGTCGGGGCCGCGTGGTACTTCCGGCGCAAGGGCGTGCAGGCCCGGCGCCGGGCCGAGCAGCTGCGCGAGCACGCCGACCGGCTCACCCTGCAACTCGTCGCCGCCGAGCAGTGCGTGGGGCATTTGGCCGCCACCGTGATCCCGGCGGCGGCCAACGGCGGGCACGGCGGTGCGGGGCCCGAGGGCGGGCTGCCCGTGCCGGCGCAGCTCGACGGGACGCCGCTCGCCGAGCGGCTGCGTGCCGTACCCGGCGCGGTGGCCTCGGCAGTGGGTGACGTACGGACGCAGGAGCGGGCGGCCGCCGAACGGGCCGCGGCCCACGCCGCCGAGCAGGTACGGCAGGACACCGAGCGGCAGATCGCGCAGGTACGGCACGAGTCCGTCGGCGTGGCCCGGGCCGCCGTGCGCGGCTTCGCCAACAACGTCGTGGCCCGGTCGGCGCGGCTCGGCCGTGCCGTCAGCCAGGGCGTACGGCGGCACATCTCGGACGAGGCGTACGCGACGCTCGTGGAGATCGACCATCTCACGCAGCAGATGCTGCTCACGGCGTCCGGGTACTCCGTGCTCGCCGGGGACAAGCTGTCCCGGCGCTGGCCCGCCACCACGCTGACCGACATCGTGCGTGCGGCCATGGGCCGGATCGAGGGGTACGAGCGGATCAAGCACCCCGAGATGGGGTCCGTGGTGGTCGAGGGCCGCGCCGTGGAGGCGGTCGTGCACGCGCTCGCCGTACTGCTGGACAACGCGCTGCGCTACTCGCCGCCCGCCGCCAGTGTCCACGTCTCGCTGGAGCAGGGGCACCACGCGTGCTTCCTGATCGTGGACGACGCCGGACTGCGCATGGACGACGAGCGGCTGCTGTGGGCCAGCGACGTGATGTCCGGCGAACAGCGCGACGACATCACGCGCCTGGGCGCCCACCCTCAGACCGGGCTGCGCGTCGCGTCCCTGCTGGCGGAGAACTACGGCTTCCGCGTCGAGCTGACCGCGCCCAACATCTACCAGGGGACCAGGGCCATGGTCGTCCTGCCGAAGAACCTGACCGTCGACCCTGCGGTGGCCCAGCCGGTACCGAGGCCCGCCGCCCCGGCGGCCCAGGTGACCCAAGCGGCTCCGGTGACCCAAGCGGCCCCGGCGGCCCCGGCGGTGGCCGCGTCTCCCGTCGCGCCCGATGCCACCCTGGTATCTGCCGCAGTCGCCGAGCCCGCCGGGACCCCGGCCGCAGCGGCGGTACCCGACTCGGCCACCTCCACCACAGGTGTCCCCACGGCCCAGGCCGCCGCGGCCGTACCCGACTCGGCCACCTCCACCTCCACCGCCGCAGGCACCCCCGCGCCCCCGGCCGCCGGGGCCACACCTTCGGGCACCACCGCCAGCGGTCTGACCGTCCGCCGGCGCTCCACCGCGCCCGCCCCCGCGCGGCGCCCGGCCGCCCCCGACGACACCGGGCCCGGCCGTCCCGCCGTCGCCGCCGCCTGGGCGGCCGGGACCCGTCGCGGCCGGGACGGGGAGCAGCCCTCGCAGGCCTCCGCCGACACCGCGACCCACACCGCCGCCCGCACCACCCCCCACGACGCCGCTGACGACGAAGGACACTGATCGTGCAAGACACACACACCAACAGCCTGGGCTGGCTGCTGGACCAGGAACTCGGCAGCGTCGAGGGCGTCCGGTACGCCGTGCTGATGAGCAGCGACGGACTGCTGAAGGCCCGTACCCAGACGATCGGCCAGGACGACGGGGAGAAGTTCGCCGCGCTGACGGCGGCGCTGCGCGCGGCGGGCAAGGCCTGGGACGAGTTCACCGGCGGCGCGGGGATGCGGCAGCTGCTGATCGAGTCGGTCGGCTGCATCGGCCTGACGACGACCGCCGCGAAGAACACCATGCTCTCGGTGTGCACGACCGGCCCCGACGCCGACGTCGGGCTGATCTCCCACCACATGGTGCGGCTCGCCACCCGGGTGGGACACGAGCTGGCCACGGAGGAGCGCGTGCCGGTCGCGGACGGCGGCTCACCGGTATGAGCGGGCCGCGGCGCGATCCCGACATGGTCCGGCCCTACGTCCGCACCGGGGGCCGGATCCGCGCGCGCGAGGACGTGCGCCTGGAGAGCGTGGTCATCGCCGCGACCGGTCCCACGGACACCCTCGGCCCGGACGCCCGCCGGGTGATGCGGCTGTTCGCCGGCGCGGACGGCGGCCTGGCCGTCGCCGACATCGCCGCCGCGCTGGAGCTGCCGCCGTCCACGCTGCGCATCCTCGTCTCCTCGCTGATGGACTCCGGCCACCTCTCCAGCCCGGTCGCCGCGATCGACGACCAGCCCGACTTCGACCTGCTGCAGGAGGTACTCCGTGGACTTCGCTCCATGGTCTGACCGGACCGACCAGTCCGACGGAGCCGACCGGCCCGGCGGAGCCGACCGCTCCGACCGGTCCGTCACCTACGTCCCGGCCACGGTGACCCGGTCCGCCAAGATCGTGGTCGCGGGCGGTTTCGGTGTCGGCAAGACGACGCTGATCGGCAGCGTCTCGGAGGTACGGCCGCTGCGCATGGAGGAGCCCATCACGCAGGCCAGCGCCGGTGTGGACGACCTGCGCGGCACCCCGCACAAGACGACGACCACCGTGGCGATGGACTTCGGCCGCATCCACATGGCCGGCGGACGGCTCGCGCTGTACCTGTTCGGGCTGCCGGGGCAGTCCCGTTTCCGACCGCTGTGGGAGGACCTGGCCGAGGGCGCCCTGGGCTGCCTGGTCCTGGCCGACACCCGCGACCTCGACGCCTCCCACGACGCCCTCGGTCTGCTGGACGGCGCGGGCATTCCGTACGCCGTCGCCATCAACACGTTTCCCGGTTCCCCGGGTTACCCCGAGGCCGAGCTGCGCGAGGCGCTGGCCCTGGAACCGGCCACGCCGCTGACGTACTGCGACGCCCGCGACCGCACCTCCTCCCTGCACGCCCTGATCACGCTCACGGAGTACCTCTCCGAGCACCGTTCAGCCGCCCTCCTGGAGTCCCGCCGATGACGTTGCCCGCCGCCGAGACCGCGCCGACGAGTGAGCCGGGCCGGATCGCCCTGTACGCACCGGAGTTCGCCGCCGACCCGCACGCCGCCTACCGGAGCATGCGCCGCACCCACGGTCCGCTCGTCCCCGTCGACCTGGCGCCCGGCGTCCCCGCGACCCTGGTGATCGGCTACTACCAGGCCCGCCGCATCCTGAACGACCCGCTGCACTTCCCGGCCGACCCCCGCGCGTGGGAGAAGCTGATCCCGGCGACCTGCCCGGTGCGGCCGATGATGGAGTGGCGGCCCAACGCGCTGCGCTCGGGCGGCGCCGAGCACGCCCGCTACCGGTCCGCGAACACCCACGCCATCGACAAGGTGGACCAGCACGGGCTGCGCGCCCTCGTCGAGCAGGTCGCCTCCGACGCCATCGACGGGTTCCGCACCGTCGGCTCGGCCGACCTGCTCACCCAGTACTCCTTCCCCATCGCCTTCCGCGTGCTGAGCGCGCTGCTCGGCTGCCCGGACGAGATCGGGCAGCGCATCGCCGACGGCATGGCGAAGATCTTCGACACCACCAACGCCGAGCAGGGCAACCTGATCCTCGCCCAGGCCGTGTCCGACCTCGTGACCCTGCGCCGGACCCACCCCGGCGACGACATCACCTCCCGGCTGACCCTCCACCCCGTCGAGCTGAGCGACGAGGAGATGGGCCATCAGCTCGTCACGCTCTACGGCGCCGGGATCGAGCCCATGACCAACCTGATCAGCAACACGATCCTGAAGATCCTCACCGACGAGGAGTTCTCCGCGGACCTGCACGCCGGGCTCTCCACGGTGCGCGACGCGCTCGACGCCGTCCTCTACACCGACCCGCCGATGGCGAACTACTGCATCTCCTATCCCCCGTACCCCGTCGACGTGGAGGGCGTGCTGCTGCCGGCCGACCAGCCGGTCGTGATCTCGATGGCGGCCGCGAACAACGACCCGGCCCTCACCGAGGGCGTGCCCGGGGGACAGCACGGCGGCAACCGCGCCCACCTGGCCTGGAGCATCGGACCGCACACCTGCCCCGCACGCTCGCACGCCTACCTCATCGCCGAGACCGCGGTCACCCACCTCCTGGACGCGCTCCCCGAGACGGATCTCGCCCGCCCCCTCTCCGAACTGACCTGGCGACCCGGGCCGTTCCACCGCGCCCTCGAAGCTCTGCCCGTCACCTTCCCCGCCGCGCGGCACGCCGCGCACCGAGCCGCACACTAAGGAGCCAGTCCATGGCGACCCAGCAGCCCGCCCTCGTCCTCGACCCCACCGGCGCCGACCACCACGCCGAGCACCGCACCCTGCGGGAGCGCGGCCCGGCCACCTGGGTGGACGTCCTCGGGGTCCAGGCCTGGTCGGTCAGCGACCCCGTCCTCCTCAAACAGCTGCTCACCAGCCCCGACGTCTCCAAGGACGCCCGGGCCCACTGGCCCGCCTTCGGCGAGGTCGTCGGCACCTGGCCGCTGGCCCTGTGGGTGGCGGTGGAGAACATGTTCACCGCGTACGGGCCCAACCACCGCAAGCTGCGCCGGCTGGTGGCGCCCGCCTTCAGTGCCCGTCGCGTCGACGCGATGCGGCCGGCCGTCGAGGCGATGGTGACCGGGCTCGTCGACCGGCTCGCGGACCTGCCCGCCGGTCAGCCGGTCGACCTGCGGCAGGAGCTGGCCTACCCGCTGCCCATCGCGGTGATCGGTCACCTCATGGGCGTGCCCGAGGACCAGCGGCCGGACTTCCGGGCCGTCGTGGACGGCGTCTTCGACACCACCCTGGACCAGGCCGAGGCGCAGGCCAACACCGCGCGCCTGTACGAGATCCTGGACCAGCTCATCGCGACCAAGTCCGCCGGCCCGGGCGACGACACCACGTCCCTGCTCATCGCCGCGCGCGACCACGAGGACGGCGCCCGCCTCTCCCCCGACGAGCTGCGCGACACCCTGCTGCTGATGATCAGCGCCGGTTACGAGACCACCGTCAACGTCATCGACCAGGCGGCGCACACCCTGCTGACCCGCCCCGACCAGCTCGCGCTGGTCCGCAAGGGCGAGGTCACCTGGGCGGACGTGGTGGAGGAGACGCTGCGCCACGAACCGGCGGTCAAGCATCTGCCGCTGCGGTACGCGGTCACGGACATCGCCCTGCCGGACGGGCGGACCATCGCCCGCGGGGAGCCGATCCTCGCCTCGTACGCCGCCGCCAACCGCCACCCGGACTGGCACCAGGACGCCGACACCTTCGACGCGACCCGCACGGTCAAGGAGCACCTGGCCTTCGGCCACGGCGTCCACTTCTGCCTGGGCGCACCGCTGGCCCGCATGGAGGTGACCCTCGCCCTGGAGAGTCTCTTCGACCGCTTCCCGGACATCCGCCTCGCCGATCCGGCCGAGGAGCTGCCGCCCGTGCCCTCCCTGATCAGCAATGGCCACCAGCGGCTCCCGGTCCTGCTGCACGCCGGCTGAGCGGCAGGCGCGGGACAGGGGCCGGTGGCCTCAGCCGAACATTCCCGGCTCGTAGTCGCCCGCCGGCTGCTGGGTGATGACGTTCATGCGGTTGTACGTGTTGATGACGGCGATCAGCCCGACCAGTGCGGTGAGCTGCTCCTCGTCGTAGTGCCGGGCGGCGTTCGCCCAGGCCTCGTCCGTGACACCGCCGGCGGCGTCGGCGATGCGGGTTCCCTGCTCGGTCAGTTCCAGGGCGGCGCGCTCGGCGTCGGTGAAGACCTCGGCCTCCCGCCACGCCGCGATCAGGTTGAGGCGCAGCGCGGTCTCCCCCGCCTTCGCGGCGTCCTTGGTGTGCATGTCGAGGCAGAAGCCGCAGCCGTTGATCTGGCTGGCCCGGATCTTGACCAGCTCCTGGGTCGCGGCCGGCAGGGTCGAGTCGCCCACGACCTTGCCCGCGGAGTTGATGTGGCGCAGGAGCTTGCCCGCCAGCGGGTTGGCGAACATGTTGAGACGAGCTTCCATGGTGGGTCCCTCCGTAGTCGGCCGCCGGCCGTTGCTGGTGGCCGTCGGCCGTTGCTGGTCGGCCGTACACAGCTACGACGGAGGGCGGCGGTGCGATGTGACAGGCCGGCGCGGGGATCGTCTGTGACCTGCGTCTCATCCGTTCGGAGTGGTGCGTTCCAGCAGTCGGCCCAGTGCCGCCGTCACCGCGGCCGGGCGTTCGTCCATCACCCAGTGGCCCGCGTCGTCCAGCATCGTCAGTTCGGCGCGTGGGACGGCCTCGGCCAGCCCGGCCGCGATCGCCGGGCTCAGGTACGGGTCCGCGCGGCCCCAGACGACCGCCGTCGGGCAGGGGATCTCGCCGAGGCGTCGGCGCAGTTCGGGACGGGGCGGGGTGCGGTAGTCGCCGAAGTAGTGGAGCAGCCAGCGGCGGCCCTCGGCGGTGGCCATCCAGCCGACGTAACCGTCCAGGACGTGGGCGTCGAGGTGGCCGGCGCGCACCAGCGGCGCGAAGGAGCGGCGGTGGAGGGCGGCGTAGGGCAGGCGCATCGCCGGGCGGCGGAGTACGGGGCTGCGTCCGGCGAGGCTGACCAGGCTGAACGCGGCGTACCAGCGGCGGGTGAACGTGGCGTGCGCGCGGCTGTTGAGGATCGCCAGCCGGCGCACCCGCCCGGGGTGGGTCTCGGCGAAGCCGAGGGAGAGGAAGCCGCCGTAGTCGTGGCCGACCAGATTCACCGAGTCCAGCTCCAGCGCGTCGAGGAGCCGGCCGAGCCGGGCGACCTCCGTGTCGTAGTCGAAGGACAGGTGGAGGGGGCGGTCGGACATGCCCCAGCCGAGAAGGTCCGGGGCGATGACCCGGTGCCGGACCGACAGGGGCGGGACCTGGTGGCGCCAGCAGTGGTGGTCGGCGGGGTAGCCGTGCAGGAGCAGTACGGGCTCGGCGTCGGGCGGTCCCGACTCCCAGCACGCCACGCGGGCGCCGTCCACCGTGACCCACCTGGCGCGGGACCGGTCCGTGCCGGGACTCTGCGTACTCATCGGCTTCCTGCTCCCTCGATCGGTTCCGTCCGTACGTTCCCCCTCCGCTGCCCTAACCGGGCGGATGCCCGCAGGTGCCGCGGTCAGGGCACGATGTTCGGCCAATCGAGCGGCCAGCACCGGCACCGGCACCGGTGTGCGGCGCGACCGCGGGCACGGCGCGCACGGCGCACACCCCCGGCGCGTGCGCCGTGCCCGGTCAGGATTAGCCTCGGTTCCAGTAGTCGGCGCGGCCGGAGCAGTGGCAGGAGCAGGAGGCGGACATGGCGAGGGTTCCCAGCGCGGTGGTGGCCGCGGGCGGTCTGGTCGGCGGGTACGGCGTGGCCCGCTGGACGAAGAAGCGGCAGCTCGGCGGGGCTGTGCTCGCCGTCGCCTGGGCCGCCGCCGCACAGCAGTGGCGGGAGCGGGCCGGTGGCAGGGCCGCGGGAGCGCTGTCGGCCGCGTACGTCGCCGGATTCGCGGGGTCCCACCCGCTGGCCAGGAAGGTGGGCGCCTGGCCCGCCGTCCTCGGTGTCGCCGGTGCCGTGGCACTGGCCTCCTGGGCGGTCGCCGACCGGCGCGCCTGAACACCGCGGCACACCCCGAGCGCTCCGACGCCCGAGCACCGTGTCGCCCGAGCACTCCGACGCCCCGGCACTCCGACGCCCGAGCACCACGACGCCGGTCAGGACCAGCGACTCAGCACCGGGTGGCTCAGCACCGGGTGGCTCAGCGCCAGCGACTCAGCACCGGTGGCCGGGACCAGTGGCCCGGCACCGGGGGCTCAGCCCCAGCGACCCGGGACCAGTGGCCCAAGACCAGCGGCTCGGCGCCGGTGGCCGGGACCAGCGGCTCGGCGCCGGGGCCCACCCCACCAGCAGCCCGGGACCAGCGGCTCAGCACCGGGGCTCGACACCAGCGACGTAGACCAGCGCCTCAGCACCAGCGGCTCGGCGCCGGGGTTCACCCCACCAGCGGCCCAGCACCGGTGGCCCAGGACCAGTGGCCCAGGACCGGGGCTCACCCCACGAGCGGCCCAGGACCGGTGGCCCAGGACCAGTGGCCCAGGACCGGGGCTCACCCCACGAGCGGCCCAGGACCGGTGGGCGGGCACCGGCGGCCCAGGAAGGGACGTTCAGGACCGGTGGGTCAGTACGTTGACCACCCGGCCGTTCGGATCCCGGACGAAGAAGCGCCGTACGCCCCACTCCTCGTCCTGCGGCTCCCGCACGATCTCGGCGCCCGACGCGACCACCTGCGCGTAGACCTGGTCGACGTCCTCGACCTCCACGCTCAGGTCGGGGACGACGGGCGCGGTGCGTTCCTCGGTGAAGAGGCTGATCTGGGCGGTGGGGTTGGACGGGGAGGCCAGGGTCGTCACCCAGCCCATGTCCATGACCTCCTCGAAGCCGAGCAGGCCGTAGAAGTCACGGCTCGTGTTCCACTGTCCCTCGGCCTGGACGTGGATGTTGGGGACGATTCTCCGGACGGTCATCGCACGACTCCTATGGTCCCGTTGCTCCAGCCGATCCATCTGCTCCGGCTTCTCCAGCTGGTTCAGCCAATCAGGCTGCCCCTGCTTCTCCAGCCGGCAGCCGGTTCAGCCAGCCGGGCTACTCCCGCTGCTCCGGCTACTCCCGCTGCTCCGGCTGCTCCGGCGGACGCCTAGGATTTCGCCCCCACCGACGACAGCGGTTCCGCGATGTCCTCCAGCGAACGGCGTTCCGCCTTCACCGCCAGGAACGCCGCCACCAGACCGGCCGCGCACATCAGGCCGGCGCCGATCTGGAAGGCGAGGACCGTGTCGCCGACCACGCCGGACTCGGTCAGGTTGGCGAAGAGCAGCGGGCCGCTGATACCGCCGGCGGCGGTGCCGAGGGCGTAGAAGAAGGCGATGGCCATGGCGCGGGTCTCCATGGGGAAGATCTCGGAGACGGTCAGGTACGCGCTGGAGGCGCCCGCCGAGGCGAAGAACAGCACCACGCACCAGCAGGCCGTCATGGTCGTCGCCGTGAGCGAGCCGCGGTCGAAGAGCCAGGCGGTGCCGAAGAGCAGGATGCCGGAGAGCAGATAGGTGCCGGAGATCATGATCCGGCGGCCGACCGTGTCGAAGAGCTGGCCGAGGAGCAGCGGGCCGCAGAAGTTGCCGGCGGCGATGACGGCGAAGTAGTAGCCGGTGCTGCCGGTCGGCACGTCGAAGAAGGTGATGAGGATGGTGCCGAAGCCGAAGGTGATGGCGTTGTAGAGGAAGGCCTGGCCGATGAAGAGGGACAGGCCGAGGACCGCGCGGCGCGGGTAGCGGCGGAAGACGGTCTTGGCGATCAGGCCGAAGCCGATGCTCTTGCGCTGGTGGATCGTGATCTCACCGGCCGGCTCGGGCAGCTTCTCGCCCTTCTCCCGCTCGACCTCCCGTTCGACGGAGGAGACGAGTGCGTCCGCCTTCTCGCCCTGGCCGTGGATGAACTGCCATCGTGGGCTCTCCGGGACGTGCCGCCGCACCAGGAGCACCACCAGGCCCAGGACCACACCGAGGGCGAAGCTGAGCCGCCAGCCGAGGTCCTTGGCGAAGATGTCGGTGTCCAGCATCACGATGGACAGCAGGGCGCCGCCGATCGCGCCCAGCCAGTAGCTGCCGTTGATGACGAGGTCGACCCGGCCCCGGTAGTAGGACGGGATCAGCTCGTCGACCGCGGAGTTGATGGCCGCGTACTCGCCGCCGATGCCGAAGCCGGTGAGGAAGCGGAAGAGGAAGAACCACCAGGACTCGAAGGAGACCGCGGTCAGCGCGGTGGCCGCGAGATAGACGACCAGCGTGATCATGAAGAGCTTCCTGCGGCCGTGGCGGTCGGTCAGCCAGCCGAAGAACAGGGCACCGGAGCAGGCACCCGCCACGTACAGGGCGGCGGCGAGGCCGGTGACCTGGGCCGAGCTGATGTCCAGGCCGCTGCCGTCCTCGGCGATCCGTCCGGCCACGTTGCCGACGATCGTGACTTCCAGGCCGTCCAGGATCCAGACGGTGCCCAGGCCGATCACGACCATCCAGTGCCACCGTGACCAGGGGAGCCGGTCCAGGCGGGCCGGCACGGCCGTGGTGACCGTGCCGGTGGAGGCGGGCACCGAGCCCGACGACGACGATTCTGCTGTCATGGCTCCCTCTCCGTCGAGTGAACGCCTCACGTGTGCCCTGCACCGGAAGGACCACGCCCGCCGTGCGGGGATGCCGCAGGGCCGCCCGCGGCAGCCCTACGCCCCCAGGATGCGGGAGACCGTGTAGATCAGCAGCCCGGCCAGCGAGCCGACCACCGTGCCGTTGATACGGATGAACTGGAGGTCGCGGCCGATGTTCGCCTCGATCTTCTTCGTGGTGTGCTCGGCGTCCCAGCTCGCCACCGTGTCGGTGATCAAAGAGGTGATCTCCTTGCGGTAGGTGGTGACCACGTACACCGCGGCGCTCTCCACCCAGCCGTCGACCTTGCCCTGCACCTTGGGCTCGGAGGCCATCCGGGCACCGAGCGACAGCAGCGAGGCCCGGACCCGGAGGCGCAGTTCGCTGCGCTCGTCCTCCGCCGCCGAGACGATCATGGCTCGTACGGCCGTCCAGGCGGACGCGATCAGGTCCTGGACCTCGCCGCGGCCCAGCACCTCGGTCTTCAGCCGCTCCACCCGGGCGCGGGTCTCCGTGTCGGACTGGAGGTCGGAGGCGAAGTCGGTGAGGAAGCGGTCGAGGGCGCCGCGCGCGGGGTGGGCGGGCATGTCGCGCATCTCGGTGACGAAGCGCAGCAGCTCCTTGTAGACCCGCTCGCCGACCTTCCTGTCGACGAACCGGGGCGTCCATCCGGGTGCTCCGCCCTGTACGGCGTCCATCACGGAGTCGCCGTGCAGGACCAGCCAGTCGTGGGCGCGGGAGACGATCAGGTCGACGGCGCGCCGGTGGCCGCCGTCGGTGACGACCCGGTCCAGCATCTTGCCGATGCCGGGGGCGATCTCCTGCGCGTCGGCCCGGCGCGTGATCGCCTCGCCGACCACCGCCTGGACGTCGGAGTCCCGCAGCACGGTGAGGGCGCCTCGCAGGGCGGCGGACAGCTCGGCCGTCACCCGGTCGGCGTGCTCGGGCACGGCGAGCCAGGCGCCGAGGCGGCTGCCGATGCCGACGGCGCGCAGCCGCTGGCGTACGACGTCCTCGGAGAGGAAGTTCTCGCCGACGAACTCGCCCAGCGACACGCCCAGCTGGTCCTTCTTCTTCGGGATGATCGCGGTGTGCGGGATGGGGATGCCGAGCGGGTGGCGGAAGAGGGCGGTGACGGCGAACCAGTCGGCGAGCGCGCCGACCATGCCGGCCTCGGCGGCGGCCGACACATAGCCCGCCCAGGCGCCCGCGCCCCGGTGGGAGGCCCACTCGGTCAGGACGTAGACCACGGCGACGAACAGCAGCAGGCCGGTGGCGGTGAGCTTCATCCGGCGTACACCGCGGCGCTTGACCTCGTCGGCCGGGCTGAAGGACGTCATCGCGCGGTGGTCGCGGACCGCGCCCGCCGCGCGCACGCCGGCGCCCGCGTCCGCCCCCGCGCTCCGCGCCGGGCCTCCCCCGTCCCCTCCGGAACCTCCGGTACCTTCGGGAAGTTCCGCTTTCGTGCGTTCCATCCGCTCCACCGTTCGCTGATACGTCCCTCACACATTGTCCCTTCCCGACCGACTCCCGGAACGGAACACAAGTTCCCGGCGTCTGTCCGGGAGGGGGAACGCGCGGGCCTCCCGCGGCCTTTCCTCCGCCCGTGACGCATCATGGGTTCATCGGACCGGAGCCTCCGGGCTCCCCTCGCCCGAGGAGAACAGCACAGCATGACCCGGCGTCCTGACGGGGGTGCGGGGGCGCCCCCCACCAAGCACCGTGCCCTGCTCGCGGTGATCGTCACCCTGATCGTGGCGATCTCCGCCGCCATATACGCCGGGGTGTCCGCGGACGACGGCACCGGGGACCGCGCATCCCTGGCCGGTGGCCGTCTCCCGCGGGGTGACGCCGCCCCCGCCTCCACGGGCGCCTGGGTGGGCGCCTGGGCCGCCGCACCGGCCGCGGCCGAGCCGGGCACCGAGACGACCGGCATGGCGGGCCGCTCGGTGCGCAACGTCGTGCACGCCTCGGTCGGCGGCACCAGCGCGCGGATCACCCTGTCCAACCTGTACGGACAGTCGCCGCTGACCGTCACGCACGCCTCCGTCGCCCTGGCCGCGGGGCCCGGCACGGCTGCCGCGATCGCCGACACGATGCGCCGGCTGACCTTCGGCGGCAACGCCCGGGTGATCATCCCGGCGGGCGGCCGGGTGATGAGCGACATCGCCCGCATCGCCATCCCCTACGGGGCGGACATCCTGGTCACCACGTACTCCCCCGTCCCGTCCGGGCCGGTGACCTACCACCCGCGGGCCCAGCAGACCAGTTACCTCGCCGACGGCGACCGCACGACGGACGTCACCGCCGTCGCGTACACCACCCCCACGCCGTACTGGCGCTATCTGACCGCGCTGGACGTGCTGAGCCACGAGGCCGAAGGCACGGTCGTCGCCTTCGGCGACTCGATCACCGACGGCCTCGGTTCCGAGGCCGGCGCCAACCACCGCTGGACCGACGTCCTCGCCGAGCGGCTGCACGGGGCGGCCGGACCCGGCCGGGACGCGCCCCGCTACAGCGTCGTCAACGAGGGCATCAGCGGCAACCGGCTCCTGACCGGCGGGGCCGGCCGCCCGGCCGACAACCCGAGCGCGCTGAGCCGCTTCGAACGGGACGTACTGGAGCGCACCGACGTCAAGGCCGTCGTCGTCCTCCTCGGCGTCAACGACATCCTGCACAGCCCGGAACTCGCCGACCGCGACGCCATCCTGGCCGGTCTGCGCACCCTGGTCGACCAGGCGCACGCCCGGGGACTCAAGGCCGTCGGCGCGACGATCACGCCGTTCGGCGGTCACACCGGTCACACGCCCGCCCGGGAGACGATGCGGCAGGAGATCAACGAGGAGATCCGCTCCGGCCGGGTCTTCGACGCGGTCGTCGACTTCGACAAGGCCCTGCGCGATCCCTACGACCCGCGCCGGCTGCGCTCCGGTTACGACAGCGGCGACCACCTGCATCCCGGCGACAAGGGGTACGCGCGGATGGGCCGGGCCCTCGACCTGGACGTCCTGAAGGGCGCCGCGCCGATCGAGGCGTGAGGACGCCGATCGAGGCGTGCGACCGGGGACCCGCCGGGAAGCCGTGGCCGAGGCCGAGGCCGCCGGGAAGCGTGACCGCCGAGGATGGCCGCCGAGGGTGACCGCCGGGGATGGCCGCCGAGGGTGACCGCCGGGGATGGCCGCCGAGGGTGACCGCCGGGGATGGCCGCCGGGAAGCGTGGCCGAGGCCGCCCGCGTCCGGGGCGGCGCTCAGTTCTCCCGGCGCCGCTCCCGTTCCAGCTCGCGCTCCCGCTCCCGGTTCTCGCCGTGCGGGTCGTGGAGGCCGTGGCGGGAGGGGTCCAGCTCCTTGCGGCCTGACCGGCGCTCCAGCCGGACCCGGTCCCGCTCCTGGCGGCGCTCCAGCTTCTCCTGCCGGCGCTCCTCCTTCAGCCGCTGCCGCTCGGCCCGCGTCACCTTGCGCTCGACGCCGACGCCGCCCCAGAAGGCGAAGCCCGTCACGACCACGCGCGGCGCGCCCGGGTCGCCGGGGACGCCCTCCTCGCGGTGGTCGAAGCCGCCCATGATGCCGATGCCGCGCACGATCACCTCGACGCCCGGCGGCACGATCACGTTCATCCCGCCCATGACCGCGACGCAGTTGATCACGACCTCGCGGTCGGCGAAGTCCGCCTCGCGCAGGTCGATGTCCCCGCCGCCCCAGAACGCGAAGGAGTTGAACCGCCTGGGCACCGTCCAGCGCCCCTTGCGCTGGAAGCCGGACATCACGGCGACCGCCCAGGTCGACGACCCCTCGCGGCCGGTGACCCGGCCCGCCCAGCCGTCGCCCCGCCCGGCCTCCTCGGCCATCGGCACCCGGGGCGCCGCGCCCTCCCCGCCGACCGGCAGGTCCCGGGTGATCGGCGCCAGCTCCCCGTAGGTCCGCGCGCCGTACGTGGCGTCCAGCCGCTCCTCGAACTCCGCCATGTCCAGCCGTCCCTCCGCGAGGGCGTCGCGCAGGACCTCGGCGACTCGTTCACGGTCGGCGTCGGAGGCGCGGAGTTCCAGGGCGTCGTCGGTCATGTACAGCAGCCTACGAGGTCACCGCGCCGGACACTACGCGCTCGTGCGTTCCGCATACATCCTCGCGATCACCGACTCGATGTCCGGCTCCCGCACCGACAGGTCCACCAGCGGATACTCCGCCGCGATCCGCGCCACCAGCCCCGCCGCCGACGCCGACGCCGGGAACGCCAGCCACTGCCGCGGCCCCTCCACCCGCACCACCCGGGCGGGCTCCGGCGCCCGGATCGGCGGCAGCTCCCGTTCCAGGTCCACCACCAGGGTGCGTTCGCTCTCCCCCGCCTCGTGCAGGCCGTCCAGCGGGCCGTCGTACATCAGCCGCCCGTGGTCGATCACCATCACCCGGGAACACAGCTGCTCGATGTCCTGGAGATCGTGCGTGGTCAGCAGCACCGTCGTGCCGCGCTCGCTGTTCAGGTCCCGCAGGAAGCCCCGCACCTTGGCCTTGGAGACGACGTCCAGGCCGATCGTCGGCTCGTCCAGGTACAGCACCTCCGGGTCGTGCAGCAGCGCCGCCGCGATGTCGCCGCGCATCCGCTGGCCCAGCGACAGCTGTCGCACCGGCACGTCCAGCAGCTCCCGGAGCCGGAGGAGTTCGACGCAGCGGTCCAGGTTCTCGCGGTAACGGGCGTCCGGGATGCGGTACATGCGGTGCATCAGCCGGTAGGAGTCGATCAGCGGCAGGTCCCACCACAGCGTCGTCCGCTGCCCGAAGACGACGCCCATACGGTGTGCCAGCCGGGTCCGCTCCCGGGACGGGTCGACGCCGGCCACCCGCAGCCGGCCGCCGCTGGGCGTCAGGATGCCGGTGAGCATCTTGATCGTGGTCGACTTCCCGGCACCGTTCGGGCCGATGTAGCCGACCATCTCCCCGCGCGACACGGTGAACGACAGCCCGTCCACGGCCCGCACCCGCCGCCGCTCCCGCCTCATGAAGCCCGTCTTCCCGCGCACGTCGAAGACCTTCTCGACGCCGTCGAGCTCGATGAAGGCCGCGGCGCCCACCTCGGTCACCCTCTCCAATTCCCTCAGCTCCCCTCAGCTCCCCGTGCTCCGGTACGAACGCAGCCCCGCCCGCCAGGCCACCCCCGCCAGCGCACAGCAGGCCGCCGCCGCGAGCGGCGGCGTGAACGCCACCCACTCGGGCAGGTCCAGCGGATACGGCCGCCCCAGCACATAGCCCGCCGGCAGCCAGTTGACGAACGCCAGCGGCACCACGAACGTCACCCCGCGCACCAGGTCAGGCGCGAACACCGTCGGCGGGTACTGCAGCATCGTCGTACCGCCGTAGGTGAAGGCGTTGGACACCTCCGAGGCGTCCCGCGCCACGAACTGGAACGCCGCCGCCGCCACGAACACGGCGCAGAAGATCCCGGCCCCGCTGAGCAGGGCCACCGGCAACAGCAGCAGCTTCGCCGCCGTCCAGTCGATGTCCACGACCGCGAGCGCGTACCCCAGCACCAGCAGCCCCTGCGCCACCCGGCCCAGCCGGCGCAGCCCGAACCGGTCCGCCGCCACCTGCGCGAGCACCGGCGCAGGACGCACCAGCAGTGTGTCCAGCGTGCCGTCGCGCACCCGGCGCCCCAGCCGCTCCATCGAGCCGATCGCCAGGTCGGCGAGGCCGAAGGACACCCCGGACAGCCCGTACAGGAACGCCACCTCGGGCAGCGACCAGCCGCCCAGCGCGTCGACCCGGGAGAACATCAGCAGGATCGCCACGAAGTCCAGCGCGGTCATCGCGAAGTTCCCGACCGTCGTCAGCGCGAACGACGTCCGGTACGCCATCGTCGACCTGATCCACATCCCGGCGATCAGCCGGTACGCGCGCAGTCCCTCGACGACCCGGCCGCGCCGCACGTCCCGCTCGGCCGCAGGAGACGTCTCAGCCACCCTGGACCACCACCCGTCGGGTCGCCGCCGACTGCACCAGCCGGCCCACCGCCAGCAGCACCACCGCCCAGGCCGCCTGGAAGACGAACGTCCCCAGCGGATCGGCCTCGCCCAGCAGCACGTCCGCCGGCGCCTGGAGCAGCGACGACCACGGCAGCACCCGCACCACCTCGCCGAGCGCCCCGGGGAACACGTTCAGCGGCAGCAGCATCCCGGAACAGAACAGTCCCGCCAACCACGCCATCTGCGTCACCCCCGTGCCGTCGAGCAGCCAGAAGGCCGAGAGCGCCACCAGATACCGCAGTGCGAAGCCCACCAGCATCGCCAGCCCCACCGCCACCAGGAACGCCGCCCACGCGGACACCTCCCGCGGCAGCGCCACCGGGAAGAACAGCGCCCCGAACGCGAACGGCACCATTCCGCGCCCCAGCAGCTGGAACAGCGCCCGCCCCGCGTCCGCCGCCAGCCACCACAGCTGGAGATCCGCCGGCCGGTACAGATCCACGGCGACGTCACCCGTACGGATGCGCTCCATCAACTCGTCCTCGAACCCGCCGCCCCCGATCGCCAGCGCCGCCAGCAGCGCCTGCCCCAGCCACACGAAGGTCACCGCCTGCGCCTGGTCGTACCCTCCGAGCTGCGGTTTCTCGTCCCACAGGGCCAAATAGGTGTATACCAGGATCAATCCGAAGACGGTGTTGGTGAACACCCCGGCGGCGGTGGCCGCCCGATAGGTCGCGTACCGTCGGAATCCCCCCGCCGCGACGGCCAGGTACAACCGCCCCGAGCCCACGCCCACAGCCCTCCCCCTCCGACCGGCACCGAAGCGCAGGAGCCTAGTGCGGCCGCGACCGCCCCTGCCACGGAATTTCACGGGTGTGCCGTCGAGTGGGAACGGAACGCCCGGTGCGAGAGTCTTCTCCGGAGGACCTCGGAAGGCGCGAGACGATCTTCGGAGGGCGCCGAGGGCGCGGAGGCGTACGAGACCAGACCGTACGACGCGAAAACCGTACGATGCGAAAACCGTACGAAGCGAGAAGCGAAACAGGAGTCCGTGCACGAGATGAGTGACGAGCCGCAGCCGCAGCAGCCGGACCAGGGCTGGGCACCGAGAGAGCCACAGGCGGCCGGCGAGGGTCGGACGGAACAGCCGGAGCAGCCGGGACAGGCGGGGGAGGCCCGGAAGCCCAAGCGCCCCAAGCGCACCGGATGGCGCCGGCTGATCCCGACCTGGCGCACCGTGCTGAGCACCATCGTCATCGGCCTCATGCTGGTGATCGGCGGATTCTTCCTCGGCTACCACCTCGTGCGGATCCCCGCCGCCAACGCGCTCGCCACCAAGCAGTCCAACGTCTACCTGTACGCCGACGGCGGCGTCCTCGCCCGCGACGGCGAGGTCAACCGGGAGAGCGTCGGCCTCGCCCGCATCTCCAAGGACGCCCAGCACGCCGTCCTGGCCGCCGAGGACCGCGACTTCTACACCGAGTCCGCCGTCGACCCCGGGGCAATGGTCCGCGCCGGCTGGAACACGGCCACCGGCAAGGGCAAGCAGTCCGGCTCCACGATCACCCAGCAGTACGTCAAGAACTACTACCTGGGCCAGGAACAGACCGTCACCCGCAAGGTGAAGGAGTTCTTCATCTCGATCAAGCTCGACCGGGAGAAGAGCAAGAGCGAGATCCTCGAGGGCTACCTCAACACCAGCTTCTTCGGCCGCGGCGCCTACGGCATCCAGGCCGCCGCCCAGGCCTACTTCGGGGTCGACGCCAAGGATCTCACCGCCGCCCAGGGCGCGTACCTCGCCTCCCTGCTCAACGCCCCCAGCCAGTACGACGTCGTCGCCCACCCCGAGAACCGGCCCGCCGCCGAGGCCCGCTGGAACTACGTCATGGACGGCATGGCCGACAAGGGCTGGCTCACCCCCTCCGACCGCGCCGCCGCCGAGTTCCCCAAGCCCAAACAGTCCACCATCTCCACCGGCATGTCCGGACAGCGCGGTTACGTCGTCAACATCGTCAAGAAGTACCTGATAGAGCACGACATCGTCGCCGAGGAAGAACTCGACCGCGGCGGCTACCGCATCACCACCACCCTGCAGAAGGACAAGCAGGACGCCTTCGTCAAGGCCGTCGACGACAAGCTGATGTCCCAGCTGGACGAGAAGGAACGCAAGGTCGACACCTACGTCCGCGCCGGCGGTGCCTCCGTCGACCCGAGGACCGGCAAGGTCGTCGCGATGTACAACGGCATCGACTACGTCAAGCAGTACACACCCAACGCCGTCCGCCGCGACTTCCAGGTCGGCTCCACCTTCAAGCCCTTCGTGTTCACCTCCGCCGTCGAGAACCACTCCGAGACGCAGGACGGCCGCACGATCGACCCGAACACCACCTACGACGGCACCAGCGAACGCCCCGTCCAGGGCTGGACCGGCGGCCGCTACGCCCCCGAGAACGAGGACCACCGCGACTACGGCGACGTCACCGTCCGCGAAGCCACCGACAAGTCCATCAACGCCGTGTACGCCCAGATGGCCGTCGACGTCGGCTCCGACAAGGTCAAGCAGACCGCGATCGACCTCGGGCTCTCCCCGAACACCCCCGAACTGACCCCCTCCCCCTCCATCGCCCTCGGCGTCGCCACCGCCAGTCCCCTCGACATGGCGGAGGCCTACGCGACCCTCGCCAACCACGGCAGGCACGGCTCCTACACGCTGGTCGAGAAGGTCATGAAGGACGGCAAGCAGAAGGTCGAGCTGCCGGAGCGGCGCGAGAGCCAGGCCGTCAGCCGCGAGTCCGCCGACACCACCACCTCGGTCCTGCGCAGCGTCGTCCAGAACGGCACCGCCACCGCCGCCCAGGCCGCCGGCCGCCCCGCCGCGGCCAAGACCGGCACCGCCGAGGAGGACACGGCCGCCTGGTTCGCCGGCTACACCCCCGAACTGGCCACCGTCGTCGCCGTCATGGGCCAGGACCCGAAGACCGCCGACCACAAGCCCCTCTACGGCGCCATGGGCCTGCCGCGCGTCAACGGCGGCGGCGCACCCGCCGAGATCTGGAGCCAGTACACCCGCACCGCCCTCAAGGGCGAACCGGTCACCGACTTCGACCTCCAGCTCCAGGCCGGCGCCGACGTCACCGCGCCCCCGTCCAGCGACTCCTCGGACGAACCCGGCAGCGGCGACGAGAGCGGCGGCAGCGACCCCGACGACGAACCCACTGGCGACGAGGACGGCACCGGCACCCGGACCCCGGGCGGCACCGGCGGCCACAGCACTCCGCCCGGCGACTCCGGCGGCAACGAGTCCGGTCCCCCCTCGACCGGCGGCGGCACCCCCACCACGGGCGGCGCCGGCACCGAACCCGGGCCCACCGGCGGCGGCGACGGAGGCGGCGACGACTCCTCGAACGGCGGCACCACCGAGGGCGGCGGGGACACCGACGGAGCGGGCGGCGGCGGCTCGGACACCGCGGGCACGGTCGCCGGCATCCCCGTCACACCCCGACGCCAGTGACGCCGCGCCGGGTCAGTGACCCGAGGTCGCCTTCAGACCCACCACGGCGACCAGCAGCAGACAGATGAAGAAGATCCGGGCGGCGGTCGCCGGCTCCCCCAGCACGACCATGCCGAGCACCGCCGCACCGGCCGCGCCGATCCCCACCCACACGCCGTAGGCGGTACCGATGGGCAGCGTCCGGGCCGCGTACGACAGCAGCAACATGCTCACGACGATCCCGGCACCGGTGAACACACTCGGCCACAGCCGCGTGAAACCGTCGGTGTAGGTCATCCCGACCGACCAGCCGACCTCTAGCAGACCGGCGACGACGAGCAGAACCCACGCCATGACAGGCACCTCCGCGAACGAACTGAACGGTGGTGCGTCGTCTTTTCCCTCAGCCCGGTACGGCGCGTCTCGTCGGGTGCGCCCACGGTAGCAAAGGCACGGGAAAGGGGCCGGTGACACCGGTCACCAGCCCCTGCTGCGGCACCGCCGCGGCCCCGCCTCTACAGATAGAGGCCGGTCGAGTCCTCGGACCCCTCGAACCGGTCCGCGGCCACGGCGTGCAGATCACGCTCACGCATGAGCACGTAGCCCACACCCCGCACCTCGACCTCCGCACGGTCCTCCGGGTCGTACAGCACCCGGTCGCCCGGCTCCACCGTCCGTACGTTCTGCCCGATCGCGACGACCTCGGCCCAGGCCAGCCGCTTGCCGACCGCCGCCGTGGCGGGGATCAGGATGCCACCCCCGGAACGCCGCTCGCCCTCACCGGAGTCCTGCCGCACGAGTACGCGGTCGTGCAGCATCCGGATGGGCAGCTTGTCGTCCTGGGGACCGTGCTCGTTTCTCTTGGCGCTCACGCCACGAACCTACCCGCCCCCGCTCAGCGCCGGCGCCGCCGGGTGCCGCCCAGGGCGAGCAGCCCCACGACCCCGGCCACCACCAGCACGGCCGGCACGACACGCTCCATCCGCGGCGCGCCCTGCTCGTCCACGAACTGCGACTTCACATCGCTGACCACCCGATTGGCCTGCACGTAGGCCCGCCCCAGCGTGTGATCGACGCTGGAAGCGACCTTGGCCTTCGCATCGCCCACGATCGTCTTCGGGTGCACCCGCATCCCGAGCTCGTCGAGCGTCTCGGCCAGCACCTCGCGGCGGCGCTTGATGTCCGCCTCGATCTGCGCCGGGGTTCTGATGTCCGACGTGTCCGCCACCGTACGCCTCCGAAGTCTTCCGACACTGTCCCGGACAGTCTGTCAGCTACTCGCCCCGCCGCACTGTCAGGACCCCCGGTTACGCTGGATCGATGAGCGAGCGACTCCAGCCCGGGGACCCGGCCCCCGCCTTCACCCTCCCGGACGCCGACGGCAACGAGGTGTCCCTGTCCGACCACAAGGGCCGCAAGGTCATCGTCTACTTCTACCCTGCCGCGCTTACCCCCGGCTGCACGAAGCAGGCCTGCGACTTCACGGACAACCTGGAGCTGCTGACCGGCGCCGGGTACGACGTGATCGGCGTCTCCCCCGACAAGCCCGAGAAACTCGCCGAGTTCCGCGAGACGGAGTCCCTGAGGGTCACCCTCCTCGCCGACCCGGACAAGAAGGTCCTCGACGCGTACGGCGCCTTCGGCGAGAAGAAGAACTACGGCCGCACCTACATGGGCGTCATCCGCTCCACGGTCGTCGTCGACGAGGAGGGCAAGGTCGAGCGGGCTCTGTACAACGTCCGCGCGACGGGCCACGTGGCCAAGATCATCAAGGACCTGGGCGTCTGAGGTCCCCCTCGGGGCCCGTACCGGCATCGGCGGGTTCCGACCCGGTACGGGCCCTGCCGCATTCCGTGCGCGACTGTCCGGCAAACGGTTTCCCGCTCCGTACGAGGCTGCGCACGCGTGGCCGGGACGGAGGGGACGTGAGGGTGACCAGTGCGTACGGCCGGGAGCGGCCGGAGGAGGCGGCTCGGGGGCGCGGACGTTGCCGGATGCGTGGTGCGGCCGGGTGGACTGCCGACCTCGGGCTGCCGTGCCGCAGTCGCCACGCCTCCACGGGCACCTGGTGCCGAGGAGGCCGGGGTGGGCAAGTGGCCGACGACCGGTAGCATGGCCGCATTGCGGCCGTTGCTGAATGGTATAAGCAGAGGTTTTAGGTGCCTCGGGGCATTTGCCCATGTGGGTTCGACTCCCATCGGCCGCACCCACGCAGGGGCCGCCCGCACGGACGGCCCCTCACCCATGTCTCACCCCAGCAGCTCCCGCATCACCGGCACCAGTGCCCTGAACGCCTTCCCCCGGTGGCTGATCGCGTTCTTCTCCTCCGCCGTCAGTTCCGCGCAGGTGCGGGTCCCGCCCTCCGGCTGGAGGACCGGGTCGTAGCCGAAGCCGCCCGTGCCGGCCGGGGCGTGGCGCAGGGTGCCCCGCAGCAGGCCCTCGACCACGCGCTCCGTGCCGTCGGGCAGGGCGAGGGCCGCCGCGCAGGCGAAGTGGGCGCCGCGGTGTTCGTCGGCGATGTCGCCGATCTGGGCGAGGAGGAGGTCGAGGTTGGCCTTGTCGTCGCCGTGGCGGCCGGCCCAGCGGGCGGAGAAGATGCCGGGGGCGCCGTTCAGGACGTCGACGCAGAGGCCGGAGTCGTCGGCGACGGCGGGCAGACCGGTGGCCCGGGCGAGGGCGTGGGCCTTGAGGAGGGCGTTCTCGGCGAAGGTGACGCCGGTTTCCTTGACGTCGGGGATCTCCGGGTGGGCGTCCGCGCCGACGAGTTCGTGGGGCAGGCCGGCGTCGGCGAGGATCGCGCGGAGTTCGGTGATCTTGCCGGCGTTGCGGGTGGCGAGGATGAGGCGGGTCATGGGGTCAAGTATCCCGGGCGCCCGCCGGGCTTTCGGCACCCGCTCCGACGAGCGTTACGGCGTGCAGACCTTCGTCAGTTCGCCGGCGGCGTCGGTGACGGGGCTGAGGTCGGGGGTGTCGTCGCCGTTCTCGACCGAGGTGCGGACGTTGTCGACGGCCTTGCCGAGGTTGTCGACGGCCTGGTTGACGTCGGCGTTGTCGGTCTGGTCGCCGATCTCGCCGAGGTTCTTGTCTATGGAGTCGAGGGACTCCTCCCACTGGGTGGGGTCGGACGTGTTCTCCACCGCCTGCTGGAGTTCGGTGACGCTGTCGGCTATGGCGTCGGCGGTGCGCACGCAGTCGAGTGCCTTGTCGACGGCGTCGCAGCCGGTGGTGAGGCCGGCCGTCAGGGCGATGGCCGCCGCGGTGGCGACGGCGGTGGCGGTGCGGCGAAGGCGGCGGTGGCGGCTCGCGGCCATGGATCTCGGTCCTCCCCTGGGGACAGGGCCGGGCGGCCCGTGTGCCGGCGTCGGGCGTACGGCGTGGTCTGCCGTACGCCCGTGGTGCTGTACTGCTGGGGACGCGGTGGCGGGCGGCCGAGTTGCGCGTGCGGCCGCCTTTCCTCGATGCGCCCTTGATGTCCCCTTTACCTTTCGAGGGTCGCGTCGAGGGCCTTGTGCTGGAGTTCGGCGAGTTCCGCGCAGCCGGCGGTGGCGAGGTCGAGGAGGGTGTTGAGTTCGTCGCGGGCGAAGGGCTCGGCCTCGGCGGTGCCCTGGACCTCGACGAAGCGGCCGTCGCCGGTGCAGACGACGTTCATGTCGGTGTCGGCGCGGACGTCCTCCTCGTAGCGGAGGTCGAGGAGCGGGGTGCCGCCGACGATGCCGACCGAGACGGCGGAGACGGTGCCGGTCAGGGGCTTGCGGTTGGCCTTGATCAGTTTCTTGGCCTGGGCCCAGGCGACGGCGTCGGCCAGGGCGACGTAGGCGCCGGTGATGGCGGCGGTGCGGGTGCCGCCGTCGGCCTGGAGGACGTCGCAGTCCAGGACGATGGTGGTCTCGCCGAGTGCCTTGTAGTCGATGACCGCGCGCAGGGAGCGGCCGATGAGGCGGCTGATCTCGTGGGTGCGGCCTCCGATGCGGCCCTTGACGGACTCGCGGTCGCCGCGGGTGTTGGTGGCGCGGGGGAGCATGGCGTATTCGGCGGTGACCCAGCCTTCGCCGCTGCCCTTGCGCCAGCGGGGGACGCCTTCGGTGACGGAGGCGGTGCAGAGGACCTTGGTGTCGCCGAAGGAGACGAGGACGGATCCTTCGGCGTGCTTGCTCCAGCCGCGTTCGATGGTGACGGGGCGGAGCTGCTGGGGGGTGCGGCCGTCGATGCGTGACATGCGGGTGAGCCTAGCGGCCCACGGCGAAGGGGCCTTCCCCGCTGTGGATACCGACGGAGTTCCACGGCTGAGAGGGCCCCTCGCGGGTGAGCCGGTCGCTCACATCATGTCTTCGATCTCCGCGGCGATCGGGTCGGCGTCGGTGCCGATGACGACCTGGATGGCGGTGCCCATCTTGACGACGCCGTGGGCGCCGGCGGCCTTGAGGGCGGCTTCGTCGACCAGCGCGGGGTCGTTGACCTCGGTGCGGAGTCGGGTGATGCAGCCTTCGATCTCGTCGATGTTGTCGATGCCGCCGAGGCCGGCGACGATCTTCTCAGCCTTGTTGGCCATGTTCCTTCTCCCTGATCCGTACCGCTTTGTCGCAGTAACCCACAGTTGGCTCATCTTCGCGAGCCATCGTGCGGTGGGTACCGAATGATGGCGTCACGACGGCGGAGCCGTCCGTCAACTGGTCTACACCAGTGTACCGGCGACCGAACGGAGACCGGATGAGTGCCGACAGCGCGGTCAGCCCCGCTCGCGTCCGCTGGAACAAGGTGTTCCAGGGGTTGCAGAAGATGGGTCGCAGTCTTCAGTTGCCCATTGCGGTCCTGCCCGCCGCGGGCATTCTCAACCGGCTGGGCCAGCCGGACGTGTTCGGGGACGACGGTCTCGGCTGGTCGAACGTCTCGAAGGTGATGACCGGTGCGGGCGGCGCGCTGCTGGACGGCTCGCTGGGGCTGCCGCTGCTGTTCTGTGTGGGTGTGGCCATCGGGATGGCGAAGAAGGCCGACGGTTCGACGGCGTTGGCGGCGGTGGCGGGGTTCCTCGTCTACTTCAATGTGCTGCGTCAGTTCCCGGAGGACTGCCCTGAGGGGTCGGAGGCGCTCCCGCAGGTCGGCTGTCGGCTGACCGACGGTTCGGGGACGGTGACGGCGTTCGTCTTCCAGAATCCGGGGGTGTTCGGCGGCATCGTGATGGGCTTGCTGACGGCGTACTTCTGGCAGCGGTTCCACCGGACGAAGCTGGTGGACTGGCTGGGCTTCTTCAACGGCCGCCGCCTGGTGCCGATCATCATGGCGTTCGTGGCGATCGTGTTCGCGGCGCTGTGCCTGTGGGTGTGGCCGCCCATCGGTGACGCGCTGGAGAGCTTCAGCGACTGGCTGAACGGGATCGGCGCTTGGGGTGCCGGGGTGTTCGGGCTGGCGAACCGGGCGTTGCTGGTGATCGGCCTGCATCAGTTCCTGAACGTGCCGATGTGGTTCCAGTTCGGTTCGTACACGAAGCCGGACGGCACGGTGGTGCACGGTGACATCAACATGTTCCTCGCGGGCGACCCGAACGCTAGCCAGTTCACGACGGGCTTCTTCCCGATCATGATGTTCGCGTTGCCGGCGGCGGCGCTGGCGATCACGCACTGCGCGAAGCCGCACCGGCGCAAGGAGGTCGGCGGCCTGATGCTGTCGGTGGCGCTGACGTCGTTCGTGACGGGCATCACGGAGCCGCTGGAGTACTCGTTCCTGTTCATCGCCCCGTTGCTGTACGCCGCGCACGCGGTGCTGACGGGGGTGTCGATGGCGGTGACGTGGGCGCTGGGGGTGAAGGACGGGTTCAGTTTCTCGGCGGGTCTGATCGACTACGTCATCAACTGGAACCTGGCGACCAAGCCGTGGCTGATCATTCCGATCGGGCTGTGTTTCGCGGTGGTGTACTACGTGGTCTTCCGGTTCGCGATCACGAGGTTCGACCTGAAGACCCCGGGGCGGGAGCCCGAGGACGAGGTGGAGGACGTCACGAAGGGATAGACCTCACGCACCCTCGCGTACCCTTTGACCGTGGTCCCACGAAGGCCCCCGGACCTCCGTCCGGGGGCCTTCGGCACGCCCTCGCGGGCGCGTGAGCTGGGGACTTGACCGGGCACTGCGCGTAGCGGTCCGGTCGCGGAATCGCGGGTTCCTTACGCCGCCTTCATCGTGCTACAACAGGTCTACACCACTGAGTGGTGTAGACCACCACCCGATGGAGGAAGTATGAGCACCGCCACCGACAAGGCGGCCCCCGCGAAGAAGCGGG
This sequence comes from Streptomyces sp. NPDC048392, assembly GCF_043200575.1. Lineage (NCBI taxonomy): Bacteria > Bacillati > Actinomycetota > Actinomycetes > Kitasatosporales > Streptomycetaceae > Streptomyces > Streptomyces sp. NPDC048392. The sequence goes on along the minus strand of NZ_JBICYB010000004.1, from coordinate 119,033 downwards.
GATCTGGTCTTTTCCAGGGTTTGCAGAAGGTCGGCCGCAGCCTGCAGCTCCCGATCGCCGTACTGCCGGCGGCGGGCATCCTGCTGCGCCTGGGACAGACCGACGTCCAGGACAAGCTGAACCTGCCCGACAAGGTCACGGCGGTCTTCGCCACGGCCGGTGGCGCGATCTTCGACAACCTGCCCATGCTGTTCTGCATCGGCGTCGCGATCGGCTTCGCCAAGAAGGCCGACGGCTCCACCGCGCTGGCCGCCCTGGTCGGTTTCCTGGTCTACAGCAACGTCCTCAAGGCGTTCCCCGTCACCGAGGCCAAGGTCCAGGACGGCGCGGACATAGCCGCGACGTACAACAACCCCGGGGTGCTCGGCGGCATCCTCATGGGGCTGCTGGCGGCCGTCCTGTGGCAGCGGTACCACCGCAAGAAGCTGGTGGACTGGCTCGGCTTCTTCAACGGCCGCCGCCTGGTGCCGATCATCATGGCCTTCGTCGGCACCGCCATGGGTGTCCTGTTCGGTCTGGTGTGGGAGCCGATCGGTGAGGCCATCTCCGACGTCGGCGAGTGGATGACCGGCCTCGGGGCCCTCGGTGCGGGCCTGTTCGGTCTGATCAACCGCGCGCTGATCCCGGTGGGCATGCACCAGTTCGTCAACACCGTCTCCTGGTTCCAGATCGGCGACTTCCAGAACGCGGCCGGCGAGGTGGTGCACGGCGACCTCAACCGCTTCTTCGCCGGTGACCCGACCGCCGGCCAGTTCATGTCCGGCTTCTTCCCCATCATGATGTTCGGTCTGCCGGCCGCCGCGATCGCCATCGCGCACGCCGCGCGGCCCGAGCGGCGCAAGGCCGTGATGGGCATGATGGTCTCGCTGGCCCTGACCTCGTTCGTCACGGGTGTGACCGAGCCCATCGAGTTCTCGTTCATGTTCATCGCCCCGGTGCTGTACGCGATCCACGCCGTCCTGACCGCGCTGTCGATGGCGATCACCTGGGCGCTCGGGGTGCACGCGGGCTTCACCTTCTCCGCGGGCTTCATCGACTACGCGCTGAACTGGAACCTCGCCACCAAGCCGTGGCTGATCATCCCGATCGGCCTGGTGTTCGCGGCGGTCTACTACGTGCTCTTCCGGTTCGCGATCACGAAGTTCAACCTCACCACCCCGGGCCGCGAGCCCGAGGAGGAGATCGAGGACATCACGAAGGCGTGAGGCCCCGCCGCACGGCACGGCGAAGGCCCCGGGACCGGGAAGGGACGCTGTCGGCGCGTCCCGGGAAGGTTCCGGGGCCTTCTTCGTGCCCGCCCGTCGGACGGGGCCGTCAGATCTCGTACACCGCGCCCGCGGCGGCGACCTCCACGGCCCCGTCGTAGACCTCGCGCGCGTCGGCCAGGTTGATCCCGGGGTCGGTCCACGGGGGGATGTGGGTGAGGACCAGGCGCCGGGCCCCGGCGCGGGCGGCGCTCTCGCCCGCCTCGCGTCCGTTGAGGTGCAGGTCGGGGATGTTCTCCTTGCCGTACGTGAAGGCGGCCTCGCACAGGAACAGGTCACTGTCGCGGGCGAGTTCGTCCAGTACGGGGGTGACACCCGTGTCGCCGGAGTACGTCAGCGACCGGCCGCCGTGCTCGACGCGGATGCCGTAGGCCTCCACGGGGTGGGCGACGCGCTCGGTGTGCACGGTGAACGGGCCGACCTCGAAGGTGGAGGGCTTGACCGTGTGGAAGTCGAACACCTCGCTCATGGACGAGGCGGAGGGGGTGTCGGCGTAGGCGGTGGTGAGCCGGTGCTCGGTGCCCTCGGGCCCGTAGACCGGGAGGGGCGCGCAGCGGCCGCCGTCGTGCCGGTAGTAGCGCGCCACGAAGTAGGCGCACATGTCGATGCAGTGGTCGACGTGCAGATGGCTGAGGAAGATCGCGTCGAGGTCGTAGAGACCGCAGTGGCGCTGCAGCTCGCCGAGGGCGCCGTTGCCCATGTCGAGGAGCAGCCGGAAGCCGTCGGCCTCGACGAGGTAGCTCGAGCAGGCCGATTCCGCGGACGGGAACGACCCCGAGCAGCCGACGACGGTGAGCTTCATGAAGCGGAAACCTCCGCTGGCGCGTGTGGAGAGACGGGGGTCGTGCGGTTCGTCGAGCCTAAGGCGCGAAACCTGTGGTCGCTCCTCCGCCAGGGGCCGTTGTGGGCGAACTCACCTGCGGTGTCACCGGTTCGGCTGGAACTGGGGCGCGCGGGGCCACTGAAGAGGCGCGCGGTGGTGGCGCGCGCCGGTACGGTCGTCGGTATGCACACGTCCTGGTGGCTCGCCTTCGCGGCGGTGGCGCTGCTCGCGCTCCTCGCCACGGTCGTCGACGGCTGGGGCCGGGGGCGGCGGCCGCCCCGGCCGGGCGGCAGCCGGCGTCCGCCTGGGCGTCCCCGGGGACCGGCGGAGCGGGCGGTCCGGCCGCGGCCCGCGGAGATCTGGTGGGCGAACGTGCCGTACGAGGACTCGGCCGGCGCGAAGGACCGGCCGTGCCTGGTGATCTCGGTGCGCGGGCGGCGGGTGCTGGTCGCGAAGATCACCACCCGGTACCGGGACGGGCGGGCCGGGGTGATCACGCTGCCGCCGGGCTCGGTCGGGGACGCGCGGGGGCGGACGAGCTACCTGGAGACCGACGAGCTGCGCCGGGTGCCGGTGCGGGACTTCCGGCGCCGGGTGGGTGTGGTGGACCCGGCCCTGTGGGACCAGGTCCGTCACCTCGCGCGGTAGGCGGCACCGGGGTGATACCGCGTCAGGCCCAGAGCTGGCCCTGAAGGGTCTCGATGGCCTCCTCGGTGGTGGCCGCCGTGTAGACGCCGGTGGAGAGGTACTTCCAGCCGCCGTCGGCGACGACGAACGCGATGTCCGCGCTCTCGCCGGCCTTCACCGCCTTCTTCCCGACGCCGATCGCCGCGTGCAGGGCGGCGCCGGTGGAGACGCCCGCGAAGATGCCCTCCTGCTGGAGGAGCTCACGGGTGCGGGTGACCGCGTCGGCGGAGCCCACCGAGAAGCGGGTGGTGAGCACGGAGGCGTCGTACAGCTCGGGCACGAAGCCCTCGTCGAGGTTGCGCAGGCCGTACACCAGGTCGTCGTAGCGCGGTTCGGCGGCGACGATCTTCACGTCCGGCTTGTTCTCGCGCAGGTAGCGGCCGACGCCCATGAGCGTGCCGGTGGTGCCCAGGCCGGCCACGAAGTGGGTGATGGACGGGAGGTCGGCGAGGATCTCCGGGCCGGTGCCCGCGTAGTGGGCGCCCGCGTTGCCCGGGTTGCCGTACTGGTAGAGCATCACCCAGTCCGGGTGCTCGGCGGACAGCTCCTTGGCGACCCGGACGGCGGTGTTGGAGCCGCCCGCGGCCGGGGAGGAGATGATCTCCGCGCCCCACATGGCGAGCAGGTCGCGGCGCTCCCGCGAGGTGTTCTCGGGCATCACGCAGACGATGCGGTAGCCCTTGAGCCTGGCGGCCATGGCCAGCGAGATGCCGGTGTTGCCGCTGGTCGGCTCCAGGATCGTGCAGCCCTCGGTGAGGCGGCCGTCCTTCTCCGCCTGCTCGATCATGTGCAGCGCGGGGCGGTCCTTGACCGAGCCGGTCGGGTTGCGGTCCTCGAGCTTGGCCCAGAGACGGACGTCGTCGGACGGCGACAGCCGCGGCAGGCGCACCAGAGGGGTGTTGCCCACCGCGGCCAGCGGGGAGTCGTAACGCATCGGCGATCAGGCCATGCCGCCGGCGACGGCCGGCAGGATCGTGACGCTGTCGCCGTCGCTGAGCTTGGTGTCGATGCCGTCGAGGAAGCGGACGTCCTCGTCGTTCAGGTAGACGTTGACGAAGCGGCGCAGCTGCCCACCGTCGACGATGCGGGCCTGGATGCCCGTGTGCCGGGTCTCGAGGTCGGCGAAGAGCTTGGCGAGGGTGTCCCCGGTGCCCTCCACCGCCTTCTTCCCGTCGGTGTACTGGCGGAGGATGGTCGGGATGCGGACCTCGATGGCCATGGCTGAGGGCTCCTGTCGGAAGTTTGTCGTGGGTTGTGAGGGCGCGCGGCGGCACACGTCTGCACGCCGCGGCTCACGGCCGTACGGCGGCGACGAAGATCAACAGATGGCGCTTTTCAGCCTGCACAGGTCGACGTGCAGCCGCGCCACGAGCAGCGTGCCCGGCGCCTTTTCGCTCACGTCGAGAAGAACCATGGGCTCATCGTATCGATTCCCGGTCCGGCTTCCGGAGTGTGATCCCACGTGATGGACGATTTCTGTCCGTCAGGTGGGATCAGTACGCCTCGACGACCCTGACCTCCTCCTCCGTGACCTCGCCCTCCAGGATGCGGAACGACCGGAACTGGAAGTCGCCGGCGCCCTCGGTGTCCGCGGTGGAGACGAGGACGTAGTGGGCGCCTGGCTCGTTGGCGTAGGAGATGTCGGTGCGCGAGGGGTGGGCCTCGGTGGCGGTGTGGGAGTGGTAGATGACCACCGGCTCCTCGTCGCGGTCGTCCATCTCGCGGTAGAGCTTGAGGAGGTCCTGCGAGTCGAACTCGTAGAAGGTGGGCGAGCGGGCGGCGTTGAGCATGGGGACGAACCGCTCGGGGCGGCCCTCGCCCGCGGGACCGGCCACCACGCCGCACGCCTCGTCGGGGTGGTCCGCGCGCGCGTGGGCGACGATCTGGTCGTACAGGGCCTGTGTGATGGTCAGCATGCGGCCAGGATAAGCAGTAGGACCCCTACGTACCGATGGGTGGTACGGAGGGGTCCACATGCCGGACGTCCTGAGCGGTGGCCGTGGGGATGCCACGAGCGTCCCCGGTGGCCGGACGTCCTGGGCGCGCGCGAAGGCGCTGGTCGGCCGGTCTGCGCGCCGGTCGGCCGGTCTGTGCGCCGGTCGGCCGGTCTGTGCGCCGGTCAGCCGATCTTCTCGAACTCCGGCTCGCCGGGCCGCTCGGTGGCCTCCGGGTTGCGGCTCTTGAGCACCGCCCAGCCGATGCCGAGGGCGACGGCCCAGCCGGCCATCACGTACAGACAGACGCGGGCGTCGGCGTCGTAGGCGATCAGGCAGGTGACGAAGAGCAGGAAGGCGATGGCGATGTAGGAGCACACCGACCCGCCCGGCGCCGGGAAGGAGGAGGCGGGCAGACGGCCCGCGACGACCTTGCGGCGGTACCGGACGTGGCTGGCCAGGATCATCAGCCAGGTCCAGATGCCGGCCGCGGTGGCGACGGAGGTGACGTAGCCGAAGGCCCTCTCCGGGACGAGGTAGTTCAGGACCACGCCGATGGCCATGAAGACGACCGAGACGGCGATGCCGATGGCCGGGGTCCTGGTCGACGACAGCCGGTTGAAGACCCTGGGCGCCTCGCCGTTGTCCGCGAGGGTGCGCAGCATGCGGCCGGTGGAGTACATGCCGGAGTTGCAGGACGACAGGGCCGCGGTGAGCACCACGAAGTTGACGATGCCGGCGCCCGCCGGGATGCCGATGACGGTGAACGCCTCCACGAAGGGGCTGACGCCCTCGGCGAACTCGGTCCACTTCACCACGGCCAGGATGACGGTGAGGGCGCCGACGTAGAACAGGGCGATGCGCCAGGGCAGGGTGTTGATCGCCTTGGGGAGGGTCTTCTCCGGGTTCTCGGACTCGCCGGCGGTGACGCCGACCAGCTCGACGGCGAGGTAGGCGAACATGACGCCCTGGAGGGTCATCAGGGACGAGCCGATGCCCTTGGGGAAGAAGCCGTCGAACTCCCACAGGTTGGAGACGGCCGCGGTGTCCCCGGCCTGGCTGAAGCCGAGGGTGAGCACGCCGACGCCGATCACGATCATGCCGATGATGGCGGTGACCTTGACCATCGAGAACCAGAACTCGATCTCGCCGAACAGCTTCACCGAGATCAGGTTGGCCACGAACAGCAGGACCAGGAAGACCAGGGCCGAGACCCACTGCGGGATGTCCGGGAACCAGTAGTGGATGTAGATGGCGGCGGCGGTGAGTTCCGCCATGCCGGTGACCACCCACATCAGCCAGTACGTCCAGCCGGTGAAGTAGCCGAAGAAGGGGCCGAGGAACTCGCGCGAGTACTCGGCGAAGGAGCCCGAGACGGGACGGTAGAGGAGCAGCTCGCCGAGCGCCCGCATGATGAAAAAGATGATCACGCCCGCGAGGGCGTACATGAGGATGATGCTGGGGCCGGCCTTGGCGATGTTGGCCCCGGCGCCCAGGAAGAGACCGACGCCGATCGCGCCGCCGATCGCGATCATCTGGACCTGGCGGCTGCCCAGCCCGCGCTCGTAGCCCTCTCCGGGAGCCTTCTCCGTGTCGACCTGCGCAGAGGTCATGTGTGGTGCGCCTTTCTCCATGCCGACCCGGGCCTTTCGTCGGCCTCGGACCGGGTCTCGATCCCCCCGGATGATGGAGCTGAGCGGGCCTCACATCCCGCTCGGTGCCTGGCCGGCGGTCTGCCGGCTCGGTGGCGCACCCGGCCGGACATGCGGGTGGTGTCGGCCGGGCGGTCGTGAAGATTTACCACGGCCGTGGCACCGGTCGCAGAGGCGAATTGTGACGTGCTGCACAGGGAGAAGCAGACAAAACGCACCCCTGGCGAGCAAAAAGGGATGCGGCTTTGACGTGATCGTTACTCGGATTTGAGGCTCCGCTGAGCGGACACGGACGCCGGGCGAACCGGCCCGTTCAGGGCATGAGCGTCGCGACGAGCGACTCCTGGAGTCCGCCGAGCCACAGGTACGCCATCACCATCGGCTTGCGCGGATCCTCGTCCGGGAGCCGGTAGAGCAGGTCGGTGTCGTCCTCGTCGGCGATCTCCAGCCGGGAGCCGATCGCCAGGCGCAGGTCGTTCAGGGCGCGCAGCCACCGCTGGGACTCCTGGGGCGACAGCTTCAGCACCGCGCCCTCCTCGCCCGACGACGCCGGGGAGAGGGCGTCCAGGGTGCGGACCACCGCCAGCGCGTCGTCCCGCTTGCCGGCCCGCAGGTCGTTCTCGGTGTAGCGGCGGAACTCCGCGGAGTGCGCCCGCCGCTCCTCGGCCTCCCGCGCCCGCGGGGCGCCCTCGGGATCGCCGTAGGCGTCCGGGAACAGGCGGCGCAGCACCGGGTCGGAGGGCGGCTCGCTCGGGCCCTCGGCGAACAGCTCGGCGAGCGGGTCGGCGGAGGCGTCCTCGGCGGGTCCGGGGCCGATCAGCTCCAGGAGCTGCACGGCGAGGGAGCGGATGATGGAGGTCTCGACGTCGTCGAGCGCGACGGCCGCGCCGCCGCCGGGGAGCGGTTCGAATTGTCCGGGCATGAAGGCGATTCAGCTGCTTCCGTCCTGCGGGCGGGCGGGGGTCATTTCCGGTCCTGCTGGAGGGTGGCCCACAGGCCGTAGCCGTGCATGGCCTGCACGTCCCGCTCCATCTCCTCCCGGCTGCCGCTGGACACGACCGCCCGGCCCTTGTGATGGACATCCATCATGAGCTTGGTGGCCTTGTCCTTGGAGTAGCCGAAGTACGACTGGAAGACGTACGTCACATAGCTCATGAGGTTGACGGGATCGTTGTGGACGATCGTCACCCAGGGCACGTCGGGCTCGGGTACGGCGAAGACCTCCTCCGCCGACTCGGTCTTCTCGATCTCCATGGGTGCGGCTGCCGTCACATGGCCCATGCTGCCACCACTGGGGGGCACCCGCACAAACGGGCTTGTGGCGGGCGCCACGCGACCATAAATCGTCAGTCTGACGAAATGGGGGTACGATCCTCGTCATGCTGCACACACCGGGGGACGGCCCCCGGTCCCCCGGCCCGCCCGGGGGCGCCCGGCGAGTCACAGCTAGGAGAGTTCGGTGGACGACGTAGCGGACCTGGGGCTGCCGGTGGACGTCCCCTCGACGGCGCTCTTCACGGACCAGTACGAGCTGACCATGCTCCGGGCCGCGCTGAAGGCCGGTACGGCCGGGCGGCGGAGCGTGTTCGAGGTCTTCACCAGGCGGCTGCCCGACGGCCGCCGCTACGGCGTCGTGGCGGGCACCGGACGGGTGCTGGACGCGGTGGAGAACTTCCGCTTCGACCCGGGCGTCCTGCGCTTCCTGCGCGAGAAGGACATCGTCGACGGGCAGACCCTGGACTGGCTCGCCGAGTACCGCTTCGGCGGCGACATCTGGGGCTACCCCGAGGGCGAGGTGTACTTCCCCGGCTCGCCGATCATGCGGGTCGAGGGGACCTTCGGCGAGTGCGTGCTGCTGGAGACGGTGATCCTCTCCATCCTCAACCACGACTCCGCGATCGCGGCCGCCGCCTCCCGGATGTCCTCCGCGGCCGGTGACCGCCCCCTGATCGAGATGGGCGCCCGCCGCACCCACGAGCTGGCCGCCGTCGCCGCCGCCCGCTCGGCCTACGTCGGCGGCTTCGCGACCACCTCGGACCTGGCCGCCGGCTTCCGCTACAACATCCCGACCGTCGGCACCTCCGCCCACGCCTTCACCCTGCTGCACGACAACGAGCGCGACGCCTTCCGCGCCCAGGTGGAAGCCCTGGGCCGGGACACCACGCTGCTCGTGGACACCTACGACGTCGCCGCGGCCGTCCGTACGGCGGTGGAGATCGCCGGGCCCGAGCTGGGCGCCGTGCGCATCGACTCGGGCGACCTGCTGCTGGTCGCCCACCGGGTGCGGCAGCAGCTGGACGAGCTGGGTGCCACGGACACGAAGATCGTCGTGACCTCGGACCTGGACGAGTACGCCATCGCCTCGCTGGCGGCGGCGCCCGTGGACGCGTACGGGGTGGGCACCCAGCTGGTGACCGGGTCCGGGCACCCGACGGCCTCGATGGTCTACAAGCTCGTCGCCCGCGCCGAGTCCGACTCCGCCGGCGAGGCGGCGCCGCTGGTGCCGGTGGCCAAGAAGTCCAGCGGCGGCAAGACGTCGGTCGGCGGCCGCAAGTGGGCCGCCCGGCGCCTGGACTCCTACGGGTACGCCGAGGCGGAGGTGGTCGGCACCGGGCCGGTGCCCGACGACCTCGCCGACCGGCAGCTCCTGGTCGAGCTGGTCAAGGGCGGCGAGGTCGTCGCCCGCGAGCCGCTGGACGCCGCCCGGGACCGGCACGCGGCCGCCCGCGCCGGTCTTCCGCTGTCCGCCACCCAGCTCTCCCGAGGGGAACCCGTCATTCCGACGGAGTACGCGCACGAGGGCTCGGGTAGCTAAAGCAGGTGCGGCCCCACAGGGCCCGCATCAGCCCCGCACCACCCGCCCGGCCGGTCCCGGTCGGCCCCGCCCGTCCCCCCGCCCCCTCCCGACCCCACGTCCCCTCCCGACCCCACAGTCGACCCAGTCGAAGGACACCGACCATGCGCCGCGCCTTGATCGTCGTAGACGTGCAGAACGACTTCTGCGAGGGAGGCAGCCTCGCGGTGTCCGGCGGTGCCGACGTGGCCGCCGCCGTCACCGAGCTGATCGGGCAGGCGCCCGCCGGCTACCGCCACGTGGTGGCCACCCGCGACCACCACATCGCGCCGGGCGGCCACTTCGCCGACAACCCCGACTACGTCCACTCCTGGCCGGCGCACTGCGTGGCCGGCACCGAGGGGGTCGGCTTCCACCCGAACTTCGCCCCCGCCGTCGCCTCCGGCGCGGTGGACGCCGTCTTCGACAAGGGGGCGTACGCGGCCGCCTACAGCGGCTTCGAGGGCGCCGACGAGAACGGCACGGCGCTCGCCGAGTGGCTGCGCTCCCGGGGGATCGACGAGGTCGACGTCGTGGGCATCGCCACCGACCACTGCGTCCGGGCGACCGCCCTGGACGCCGCCCGTGCGGGTTTCCGTACGCAGGTGCTGCTCGACCTGACCGCCGGGGTGGCCGCCCGGACCACCGAGCGGGCGCTGGAGGAGCTGCGGGGGGCGGGCGTGGAGCTGTCCGGCAAACCGGTCGTCCAGTAGCCGGGGCAGTGCCGGCCCGGCCGCCCCTCGGCGCTAGGTCCCGTCGTCATACTCGCGTCGCCGCCCACGGGGCAGACGGGACTTTGACGACAGGACCTAGGTCTGGGCGGCCGGGCCTCTGAGCAGCGCCCGGATCGGATGCCACAGCTCCTGGACGAGGTCGGGGCCGCCCACCGCCCCGGCCACCGGCGCCGTGCGCCATATCAGGCCGTCCGGGTGGTGCAGGACCGCGGTGACCTCGTCCGGGGTGGGCGGGGCCGCGTTGCCCCGCAGGTAGACCGCGCGCAGCCCCAGGTTGCGCAGCCGGGTCAGGGCGCGCGCCCGGTTCTGGGCGTGGACGAGAAAACGCACGCTGCCGCCCGCGGCGGCGGGGCTGGGCAGGTTCAGTGCCACCACCACCGTGCCGTTCGGCAGCTTGCAGAAGCCTCCTGCGGCCATGCGGTCATACCCCCGAGTCAGCCTGTGTCGGTCCGGGTGCCGGACCCGGTGTCAATAAGAGAACCACAGGACGCACCTAAACACGGATCGGCGGCGACCCGCCAGGGGGTCACCGCCGATCATGCTCTGACCTGGGCAGATACTAATTACCTACCCGCGGGGCCGACCTCGAGCTCGATCGTCGAGCCGTTCTTGGCCTCCTTGAGAATCTTGATCTTCGTGTTGGTGTCAGTGATCTTGACGCCGCCGGTCGGGTTCGCCGGGTCGTAGTAGTCGTTCTTGCGGTCGTTGAAGACCGAGACGCCCTTCGAGCCCGGGACGTACTTCGCCACGTCCGAGTTGTGCAGCGTCATGCCGTCCGTGCGGTAGCGGCTGAACGGCGAGTCGTACGACTGGATGCGGTTGCGCATCAGCGTGCCGTCCTTCCACGTCAGCGCGGTCGGGTGCGAGTCGATCGGCAGGACCAGGCCGCTGCCCGGGTGGACGCTGGTGTTGTTGTCCGCCTGGGAGGTGTCCCACTTCCAGATCAGCAGGCCGTTCTGGTAGTTGTAGTGCTCGACCCAGTCCGGGCGCTCCGAGAAGCCGAAGTTGTACGGGCCGGTCTTCAGCGTCTTGTCGTACGACACGTACTGCCGGTTCTCGGCGATGTAGTACTGGGCGTAGTCCTTGGTGAAGGAAGCGCCCTGACGGGTGAAGCCCTTCGCCGTCCACGCGCCGTCGGCGCTCTCCGCGTTGTCGGCGAAGACGGTCTGGCCGTCGGCCGTCACGGTGATCTCGTCGGCCGCGAAGCCCTTCTGGGCCACACCGCCGTCGGTCTGGTAGCGGAAGCGCAGGTCGATCTTCTTGCCGGCGTACGCGTCCAGCGGGTAGACGAGCTTGCCGTAGGCGTCGACCGTGGCGCTCAGGGCGGGCTTGTCGCTGCCGTCACGCTCGATCGGCCGGCCGTCGAACGTGCCGTCCACGGCGGTCCAGTTGGCGCCGCCGTCGGTGGACACCTCGGTGTAGAGGTAGTCGTAGTTGGCCTCGATGTCGTACCAGCCGTCCAGGGTGAGGGACGCGGACGACTTGCCGGTGAGGTCGACGCTGCGGGTCAGCGTGTTCTTGAGGTCGTCACCGCTGCCGCTCCACCACTGGGTCTTGCCCTCGGCGGGAGGCACGATCTCGGTGGTGACCTCCTTCTTCGGCAGCTCGACGACCAGGCCCTGCTTGTGCTTGGTGTTGTACTCGGCCACGCCCAGCTTGTGCCAGGAGTTGACGCCCGCCTTGGCGGTGTCGTAGTTCAGCCAGCCCAGCTGGAGCTTGTCCCAGGCGTTCATGTCGCCGGGCAGGTCGCCGATCTCGTTGCGGCCGGTGCCGAGCCAGGAACCGGACGACATCAGCGTCCAGAAGCCGGTGGAGTTGTCGCCGCCGGCGGTGTCGTAGTGGTCCGGCAGCCCGAGGTCGTGGCCGTACTCGTGCGCGTAGACGCCGAGTCCGCCGTTCTCCGGCTGGACGGTGTAGTCGCCGACCCAGACACCGGTGGAGCCGATCTGCGCGCCGCCGAGCCTGTTGTCGGCCGGGCCGGTGGCACCGGCGTCGGTGCCGAAGGCGTACCAGCGGTGGGCCCAGATCGCGTCGGTGCCCTGGACGCCGCCGCCCGCGGACTCGTCCTCACCGGCGTGCACGATCTGGAAGTGGTCGATGTAGCCGTCGGGCTCGTTGAAGTCGCCGTCGCCGTCGAAGTCGTAGCGGTCCCACTGGTCGAACCGGGCGACGTCCGCCTTGATCTGGGCGTCGGTGCGGCCGGCCGCCTTCTGCTGCTCGACCCAGGCGTTCAGGCCGTCGCTGACGACGTTCCACACGCTCGGGCAGTTGGTGGCGCCACAGGCGTTGTTGCCGTAGCGGGCCTCGTTGTAGGGCACCTTGACCCAGTCGGAGACCTCGCCGTCGACCGAGTAGCGGCCGGAGGACTGCTTCTCGTAGTAGGTTTTGACCGAGTCGACGCCCTTGCCGGAGCCGAAGTACAGGTCCCGGTAGTGGTCCTGGCCGTAGTCCTCCTGCCAGGCCGTGGAGTTGTCCGTCCTGCGCTTCGGCTTGGCTATCCGGTTGTGCAGCGGGCCGGCGTCGCCGCCGAACTTGCTGTCGACCTTGTCACCGAACTCGACCAGGATGGTGAAGATCTTGTCGGTCTTCTCCCGTCCCAGCTCGACGTACTTGCTGTCGCCCTTCTTGCTCTTGAGCTGGACGACGTTGGAGCCGTCCTTCTTCTTCACCGAGGTCTTGCCGGATATGACCTGCTTCAGGGCCTCCTCACGCTGGGCGGCCTGAGTGTCGCTCAGGGGGCCCTTGAGGTCGTGGGAGTCCGCGCCCTTCGCCGGGTCCGGGTCGTGGCGGTCCACGGCCTCCGGTCGGGCGGGCGCGTCCGCCTGTGCCACGCCGGCCGCCGAAAGCGTGGCGGTGGCAGCGGCGAGCGCGACGGTGGTCGCCGCGGTTCTGAACGTCCAGGATCTTCTGGTCACTTGAGTTCCTCCCCCGCGTTCACGCGCGCGGATGGGGGGACCAGGACATGGCAAAGTCCGCGCATACGTGCTCAACGCGTGTAGTCAAGTGACGACATTTGACTAGAGGTTCCCCGGAAAAGACAGACCTTGACTTGAGCAGGACAAGTGCACTATGCGGAGCCGTCGTTCGCTTTGCGGACGCCGGATCGTGACCGCCGCGGCGTCCGACGGGCGCGCGGGTTCGTCCACTTCCCGGACGTCATGAATCCGTGCGCCCCCCGTGCATCCGGCATGCCGGTTAGGTCGTGCTTACCGCTGGTTCCACTCGGGCACACAGCGAGTTAGAGTCGCTTGGCGGAACGCCCGGAAGCCGGCGGAAAGCCAGGCCGACAACCCGTCTCACCTCCATGATTGTCTTCCGAGGACACGATGGCCATGCCCCGTCCGACTGCCGCACAGCTCGCCTACGGTTCGTGCACCGTGATCTTCTCGACGCTCGCCATGCTGCTGCTGTCGCAGACGAGTTCGGGTCCCGGAGTCGCTCTCATCGCCGTCGCGGCCCTCGCCCTCGGGCTGTTGGTCGCCATGACGGTCCCCCAGCCCAGGACGCGCGCGGTGACCGCCGTGCCGGCCCCCAGGGCCGCCGCGGACCGGACGCCGGTGTCGGCTACGGCCCGGGGCGCCGCGGGCGCGGGCGAGACGGCGCGCGGGCGGGCCGCCTGAGACCCGCGTCCTGGCGGGGCGGGGTCCGGCGGGGCGTCCGCGCCCTCCGCGGCCGTCAGCGGGTGCCGACCACGACCGTCTTGGCCGCCTTGTCGTGCAGGCCCTGCTTGTAGGGCCTGTCGAAGAAGCTCCAGCCACCCGCGATGATCGTCCATACACAGGCGCAGCAGAACGCGAACGGGATCCACAGCACCAGGGCACGGATCAGCGAGGTCTGTACCGAGGGCGTCGCCCCGTTGTCCAGGTTGGCCACCCTCATCCCGAGCCACTTCTTGCCGAGGGTCTGGCCCGTCTTGGTGGTCATGTACGTGTCGTACCCGATGTAGAGCACGGCGGCGATCACGGACTGCCCGAAGGACTTGCCGACGGAGACGTCGTCGCCGTCCACCTGGTACTCCTGGACGTTGAAGGCCCAGCTGAGCAGCCAGACCACGATGCCCACGAGGATCATGTCGATGATCCGCGCGAGCGTACGCCGCCCGCTGTCGGCGAGCGGCGGCATCCCGGCCAGCGGATCGGTCGGGTAGGAGCCACCGCCGTACGGATCACCGCCGCGGGGTCCACCACCGGGGGGCTGGGCGCCGTACGGCCCGCCGCCGGGAGGAGGGGCTCCGTAGGGCCCGCCGCCGGGCGGTCGGGCACCGTACGGTCCGTCGTCGCCCGGGGGCGGGGGCGCGCTGCCGTCGTACGGCGGAGGCTGTCCGGCCGCCCCTCCGTCCTGCGGGCGCGGGGTGTCGTACGGCGAGCCCGTGCCGCCCTCGCCGGGGCCGGGGCCCGGACCGGGGGACGGGGGGCGCTTCCTCAACGGGTCGTCTTCCGGCGGCTGCCCGCCGGAGCCGGTGGGCGGTTCGCTGCTCATGGCCCGAGTCGACCCCGAACCCCCGCCCGGCGCATCCGGCGAGCCGCCGTCCGGAGTACGCGGGCGAGCCGCCGTCCGGAGTACGCGGGAGCGGGCGCCAGGACCGACGCCTTCGGGAGAGCTGAGGGTTCGCCGGCGGGACGAATGCGCGGGTGATCGCTCGCGCGGTTCCCCGCGCCCCTTGAGGCACGCGCAGCCGACGCCCCCGCCAGAGGGCGCGAGGCTGTGCCGTCGTCGGCCGCGTCGCGGAGCGCGACCAGCCCTCACCCGCCCTCACCCGCCCTCAGCCGCCCACGAGACGAGCCCCGGCCGCTCTCCGCTCCCGGTCAGCCCGCGACGAACGTGCCGGCTGCCTTGTCGTGCCAGCACTGGTGCCAGGGACGGTCGAACAGGCACCACCCGACGCCGACCACGCCGACGACCAGGAGGCCCGGGACGCTGTAGACCAGCCAGCGGCGCAGGGACGCCCCGAAGGAGGGCGGCTCGTGGGCCTCGATGTCCCGTACCTCCAGGCCGAACAGCCTCTTGCCCAGCGTGCGGCCCCACTTGGCGGTGGGCAGCGCCTCGTAGGCGACACCGAAGAGCAGCAGGACGGCGAGCACGATGCCCAGATACGTGGACGTCGTGCCGTCCAGCAGCCAGACCGTGACCGTCTCGCCGGAGAGCCTCGCCTGGTCGATCTTGTCGTTGACGTGGTCGGCCGCCTTGACGCCGAGGGGTACGGCGGCCACGGCGGTGACGCCCGCGAGGACGACGGTGTCGATCAGCCGGGCGGCCAGCCGCTTGCCGAGCCCGGCGGGCCGGGCCGCCGCCTGGCGCCGGGCGGCGGCCTGGAACACGTCCTCGACCGGCGGTTTCCACGGGGCGACGGGCCGCTCGTCCCCGCCCGCCCCGGCCAGCCGGTGCACCTGCTGCGCCCAGGAGGACTGACCGCCGCCGGGGCCGCCCGCCGCGACCGGCGCGGCGGCGGAGGGCTGCGGCGGCGCCCCCTGGTGTGGGACGGCCGGGCCGCCCGCCCGCTGCGGTCCGGAGGGGATGGCGGGAGCCTGCGCGGCGGCGGCCCGGTCGGCGGCCGCCTTTCCGGCCCCGAAGCCGGGACGTGGACCGGGATTCGGGCCGGAGCCGGACGAGGAGCCCGGGCCTGAGCCGGACCCGGAGCCGGACGAGGAGCCGAACCCGGAGCCGGACCCGGACCCGGACCCGGAGCCTGAGCCGGACCCGGACCCGGACCCGGAGCCGGGCCCGCCGGGCTGCGCGCCCGTGCGCGGGGTGACCGCGCGGAAGGTCATGGTGCCCTCGTCCTCCGCGGTGGCCGGGGTGCCGCCCGGAGCCGGGGCTCCCGGCCGGCCCGCCGTCGGCCGGCGGAAGACGAAGGTGCCGCCGGCCCGGTCCTCCGCCTCGCCGGAAGCGGTGCCCGCCTGGGCGTCCGCCCCCGCCGCCCGGGAGACGGCGCCGTCGGGGGCGGGCCCGCCCCCGCCCGCGGTGCCCGCCGGGACCGCTCCCGCCGAGCCCGGTGAGGCGGGCCCGCCGGGGGCGCGGCCCGTCTCGGCCCCGCCGCCCGCCGCACCGGCCCCCGCGATCCCGGCGCGAGGGTCGCCCGCCGCACCGGGGTCGGCGGCCGCGACACCCGCACCGGCGGCGGGTCCCGCCTGCCGGGCGTGCGGGACTCTCGGGTCCGCGCCCTGCGCCGTGCCCGGCCAGGCGACGCGCTGGTTCGGGGTGTCGGCGGGTCCGGACTGCCGGACGCGGTCGGCGCCCCAGGCGGTGGCGGGCTCCGGACGGCTGCCGTGCCGGGGCGCTGCGGCGGGCGGCGGATCCTCGACCGGGTCCTCGTCGAAGAAGTGCGGGCCGGTCTCCTCGACGGAGGGCCGCGCGCCGGGCGGAGGCGCGAGCGGCTCACCGTCCCTGGGGGCGGGCCGGCTCGTGCCCGCCACCCAGGAGGCGCCGTTCCAGTACCGGACGTATCCAGGAATGGACGGGTCCGGGTAATACCCTGCGCGGGGCCTGTCGTCGCCGGGGGCCGGGGTTGGGGCGCTCATGTCCGTCGTCCCGTATCTGCTCGGGGGTTGATATGGGGGCCTCAACATCTATCAGACAGGCGCAATCCGCACCGCCGGTCCCGCCGTACCGGCCCCTTTCCGGGCAACCTCGTGCACGGATTCCGGGCAACCTCGTGCACGGACCTTCACACCCGGGGCAGAGTCCGCGAAAAAAAGTTCCGCGAACCCGCGTAACGCTCGCGGCCCCGGTCGCTCTCACTCGTGCGGGCCCGATCCGGGCGGCCCGCACGGACCGTACGAGAGGACACCGTGCCATGCACCCCGATCCCGCCCCCCACCCCACCGTCGTGGAACGCGAGCTGGAGCTGCGGCTCATCCTGTCGCCCGAGCACGGCATCCCGGTGCAGGCCCGCCTCGGCTACCACACCGACGACCCCTACGCCGTCCACCTCACCTTCCACGTCGACTCCGGGCACCCGGTGCACTGGACGTTCGCCCGCGATCTCCTGGTGGAGGGCGTCTTCCGGCCGTCGGGGCACGGGGACGTGCGGGTGTGGCCGTCGAAGGCGGAGGGACGCGGCGTCGTTCTGGTGGCGCTGAGCAGCCCGGACGGGGACGCCCTCCTGGAGGCGCCGGCCCCCCAGGTGTCGGCCTGGCTGGAGCGGACCCTGCGGGCGGTGCCGCCGGGGACGGAGGGCGGGCGGCTCGGCATCGACGACGGGCTGGCCGAACTGCTCGCCCGGTGAGGCGCGGTCCGAGGAGCGTTCCCGGGAGCGGCAGAGGTCAGAAGAGCTTGCCCGGGTTGAGGATGTCCAGCGGATCGAAGGCCTGCTTGATCGCCCGCTGCATCTCCAGGCCCACCGGGCCGATCTCCCGTGCCAGCCACTCCTTCTTCAGCACGCCCACCCCGTGCTCGCCGGTGATGGTGCCGCCCAGCTCCAGGCCGAGGGCCATGATCTCGTCGAAGGACTCGCGGGCCCGCCGGGACTCGTCGGGGTCGGAGGCGTCGAAGCAGACGGTGGGATGGGTGTTGCCGTCGCCCGCGTGGGCGCAGACCCCGATGGTGAGGCCGTACTTCGCGGCGACGCGCTCGATGCCCTCCAGCATGTCGCCGAGGCGGGAGCGCGGCACGCACACGTCGTCGATCATCGTCGTGCCCTTGACCGCTTCGAGGGCGGTGAGGGACAGGCGCCGCGCCTGGAGGAGCAGTTCGGACTCGGCCGCGTCGTCGGCGGGCACCACCTGCGTGGCACCGGCGGCCTCGCACAGTGCGCCGACGGCGGCCAGGTCGGCGGCCGGGTCGGCGGTGTCGAAGGCGGCGAGCAGGAGGGCCTCGGTGGTCTCCGGCAGACCCATGTGGGCGAGGTCGTTGACCGCCTTGACGGTCGTACGGTCCATCAGTTCGAGGAGGGACGGCACGTGCCCGCCCTCCATGATCCGGCAGATGGCGTCGCAGGCGGCCGCCCCGGAGGCGAACTCGGCGGCCAGCACCAGCTGCTCGGGCGGCTTGGGGCGCAGCGCGAGGACCGCCCGTACGACGATGCCGAGGGAGCCCTCGGAGCCGACGAACAGGCGGGTGAGGTCGTACCCGGCGACGCCCTTGGCGGTGCGGCGGCCGGTGGACATCAGGCGGCCGTCGGCGAGGACGACGTCGAGGCCGAGGACGTACTCGGCGGTCACCCCGTACTTGACGCAGCACAGGCCGCCGGAGGCGGTGCCGATGTTGCCGCCGATGGTGCACGTCTCCCAGCTGGAGGGGTCGGGGGGGTAGTACAGGCCGTGTTCGTTCACCGCGCGGGAGAGCGTGGCGTTGACGACGCCGGGTTCGACGACGGCGACGCGGTCGACCGGGTTGATCTCCAGGATGCGGTCCATCCGGGTCAGGGAGAGGATCACGCAGCCGTCGGTGGCGTTGGCGCCGCCGGACAGGCCGGTGCGGGCGCCCTGCGGGACCACCGGGACGCGCAGCTCGGTGGCGGTGCGCATGACGTGCTGGACGTCCTCCGCGGTGCGCGGCAGGACGACGGCCGCGGGGGCGCCGGCCGGGCAGAAGCTCGCCATGTCGTTGGCGTAGGCGGCCGTGACGTCGGGGTCGGTGAGGACGGAACCGGCGGGCAGTCCGTCGAGCAGCCGGTCGACGAGGGTGCTGTCGACCGCCGCGGCTGCGTCGTCTTCGTCGCGAGGCGCTTCGATACGGCTCATGATCACAGCGTCGCACCCGGGGGCCATCGGTGTGAACCCCGTGGGCGGCACCCGCCACCTGCCCGGTGCGCTCATCGTATGGGCGCACAGTGAGCGCCATGGAAGGCATGAGGGTCACGGGGGCCGCAGGGGTCACGGAACGGGAGACCGGGCGCGGGTGGCGGTCGCGTCGCGGATGGCGGTCGCGTCGGCGCCGGGTGCTGATCGCCTCCGTCGCCGGGGCCGCCGTACTCGGCGGCGTCCTGATGCTGCTGCCGTGGGAGGGGGGCGGCACTCCCCCGCCCGCGCCGGGGCCCGCGGCGCTGGCACGGGGCGCGGTCACCGCGGGGGTGCCGGCCGCGCTGGGGGACCTGGAGGCGCTCATCGGCGACCGGGAGACCCATCTGCGGGCGCATCCGCTGGACGGGGCGTCGTGGGCGGTGCTGGGCACGGCGTACGTCGAGCAGGGCCGCCGGACGGCGGACCCCGGGAACTGGCCGAAGGCCGAGAAGGCGCTGCGCGCCTCCCTGAAGACGGGGGCGCGGCGCAATCCGCAGGCCCTGGAGGGACTGGCCGCGCTGGCGGTGGCCCGCCGGGACTTCCCGGCGGCGAAGAAGTGGGGCGAGAGCGCCGTGAGGGCGGCGCCGAAGCGGTGGACGGCGCACGCCGTGCTGATCGGCGCGTACACCGGGCTCGGCGACCACAGGGGCGTGGGCCGTGCCCTGGACAAGGTGATGGAGCTGCGCCCGGAGGCACCGGCGGTGGGCGCGCTTGCCGCGGCCGTCTACCGGGACCGGGGCTGGCGGGAGGACGCGGCGGCCCGGATCTCCGACGCGGCGGCGGGGGCAGGGGCGCCGGCCGAGCGGGCGGCGTACCTGGAGCAGGCCGGGCGGCTGGCGTTCGAGCGCGGGGACCGCGTGGAGGCGCTGCGGTTCTTCCAGGAGGCGCTGCGCACCGACTCCGACCAGCGGGCCGCGCAGGCCGGGCAGGGCCGGGTGCTGGCGGCGCTGGGCCGCACGACGGACGCGCTGTCCGCGTACCGGGCGGCGCTGGCCAAGCGGCCCAGCCCCGAGTACGCGCTGGAGCTGGGCGAGCTGTACGAGTCGCTGGGCCTGGGTCAGGCGGCGCGGGTGGAGTACGACCTGCTGCGGCAGCGGGTACGCGTCGCCGAGGCGGCCGGGGCCGACGAGCGGCTGGTGCTGGGGCGCCTGGAGGCGGACCACGGCGACCCGGCCGCGGCGGTGCGCCTGCTGCGGGCCGAGTGGGGGCGGCAGCCGGGGACCGCGGTCGCCGACGCGCTGGGCTGGGCGCTGCACCTCGCCGGCGCCGGCGGGGAGGCGCTGGAGTTCGCGGCGATCGCCACGGACGGCGACCGGGGCGGCGGGGCGCGCAGCGCGCTGCACCTGTTCCACCGGGGTGTGATCGAGAAGGAGCTGGACCGGTCCGGGCCCGCGCGGCGGCATCTGCGGGAGGCGCTGACGATCAACCCGTCCTTCTCCCCGCTGCGGGTGCCGCGGGCGGAGGCGGCTCTGGCGGAGCTGGGCGAGCCCCCGGTGGAGGGCCCGCCCGGCTGACCGGGATCAGAGGTTGCCGCGCTTGTCCTGCTCGCGCTCGATCGCCTCGAACAGGGCCTTGAAGTTGCCCTTGCCGAAGCCCATCGAGCCGTGGCGTTCGATCATCTCGAAGAAGACGGTCGGACGGTCCTGGACCGGCTTGGTGAAGATCTGCAGCAGGTAGCCGTCCTCGTCGCGGTCGACGAGGATCTTCAGCTCGCGCAGCGTGTCGACGGGCACCCGGGTCTCGCCGGCCCACTCGCCGAGCGTGTCGTAGTACGAGTCGGGGGTGTCAAGGAACTCGACGCCGGCCGCCCTCATCGCGCGGACGGTCCGCACGATGTCGTTGGTGTTCAGCGCGATGTGCTGGACACCGGCACCGCCGTAGAACTCCAGGTACTCGTCGATCTGGGACTTCTTCTTGGCGACGGCGGGCTCGTTGATCGGGAACTTGACCTTGAGGGTGCCGTCGGCCACGACCTTCGACATCAGCGCGCTGTACTCGGTGGCGATGTCGTCGCCCACGAACTCCTTCATGTTCGTGAAGCCCATGACCTTGTTGTAGAAGCCGACCCACTCGTTCATGCGGCCGAGTTCGACGTTGCCGACGCAGTGGTCCACGGCCTGGAAGACCCGCTGGGCGGGCGGGGCGACCATCGGCTTCACGGCCGCGTACCCGGGCAGGTAGGGGCCGTCGTAGCCGGTGCGCTCGACGAGGGTGTGGCGGGTCTCGCCGTACGTGGCGATCGCGGCGAGGACGACGGTGCCGTGCTCGTCCTCGGCCTCGTGCGGCTCGGCGAGCGAGCGGGCGCCGTGCTCGACGGCGTAGGCGTGGGCGGCGCGCGCGTCCGGGACCTCGATGGCGAGGTCGACGACGCCGTCGCCGTGCTCGGCGACGTGCTGGGCGAGGAAGCGGCCCCAGTCGGTCGCGGGCTTGATCACCGAGGTGAGGACGAAGCGGGCGGAGCCGCTCTCCAGGACGTAGCTCGCGGTCTCCCGGCTGCCGTTCTCCGGTCCGGAGTAGGCGACCAGCTTCATGCCGAAGGCGGTGGAGTAGTAGTGCGCGGCCTGCTTGGCGTTGCCCACGGCGAAGACGACCGCGTCCATTCCCTTGACCGGGAAGGGATCGGCCTGCCGGACGGTGTCGGGAGTGTGGTGTGTGGTCTGCGTCATAGCCGCAGGGTCTCCCGCCTCCGCAAGGTGCGCAATAGTTTGCGTTTTCAGTGGGCAACCTGACCAGTGATATGCCGGTAGGGGCGGGCGATCTGTACAGGATGACCAGCCGGGAGGGCGTGAGATGGCGATCGATCGACTGGACGGGCGGATCATCGGTCTGCTGGCGCGGGAACCGCGGATCGGGGTGCTGGAGATGTCCCGGCGGCTGGGGGTGGCGCGCGGCACCGCGCAGGCGCGGCTCGACCGGCTTCAGTCGAACGGAGTCATCCGCGGTTTCGGTCCGGAGGTGGACCCGGCGGCCCTCGGCTACCCGGTGACGGCGTTCGCCACGCTGGAGATCCGGCAGGGCCAAGGAGCCGATGTACGGGCGCACTTGGCGAACGTGCCGGAGGTACTGGAGCTGCACACCACGACCGGCACCGGGGACATGCTGTGCCGTCTGGTGGCCCGGTCCAACGCCGATCTCCAGCGGGTGATCGACCGGGTTGTCGGTTTTGATGGCATCGTCCGGGCCGCCACGGCGATCGTCATGGAGAACCCCGTTCCGCTGCGGATCATCCCGCTGGTGGAGCAGGCGGCCCGGGACAACGGTGTACCCGACTGAGACCGGCCCGATCCCGGAGGTGAGCGGAGGTGAACTTCTGGGACTTCCTGGGCAGCCGCCACCAGCAGTTGCTCGCCGACGCCTACCAGCACGCCAGCGCGGTCTTCCAGTGCATGGTCGTGGCGACCCTGATCGGGGTGCTGATCGGCGTCGTGACCTACCGCAGCGAGTGGGCGGGGAACCTGGCGACCCTGTCCACCTCGACCATCCTCACCATCCCGTCGCTGGCCATGATCGGCCTGCTCATCCCGATCGTGGGCCTCGGTGTGGCGCCGACGGTGATCGCCCTGACCCTCTACGGGCTGCTGCCGATCGTGCGCAACTCGATCGTGGGGCTGCGCGGGGTGGACCCGACGCTGGTGGACGCGGCCAAGGGCATCGGGATGTCGCGGCCGGCCCGGCTGCTGAGGGTGGAGCTTCCGCTGGCCTGGCCGCCGATCCTGACCGGCATCCGGGTCTCGACGCAGATGCTGATGGGCATCGCGGCGATCGCCGCCTACGCCTCCGGGCCGGGCCTCGGCAACGAGATCTTCCGCGGGATCGCGTCGCTGGGCAGCAAGAACGCGCTCAACCAGGTCCTCGCGGGCACGCTCGGGATCATCGTCCTTGCCCTGCTGTTCGACGCGGCGTACGTCCTGCTGGGACGGCTGACCATTTCCAGGGGGATCCGTGGGTGAGAGATCCGAGGGCGCGTCCGTGCCCGGACGTTCTGGGGAAGCGATGTCCGGGTCCACTGCCGGCGGGCCCGGCCCGGCGTCCGGAACGGGCTCCGACGCCACGACGGGCGCGACAATCGAGCTCGACTCGCTGACCAAGCTCTACCCCGGCACTCCGCAGCCGGCCGTCGACAACGTCAGTATGCGGATCAACGCGGGAGAGACGGTCATCCTCGTCGGCCCGTCCGGCTGCGGGAAGTCCACCACCCTCAAGATGATCAACCGGCTGATCGAGCCCACCGGCGGACGCATCCGCATCGGGGGCGAGGACGTCACCGACATGGACCCGGTGAAACTGCGCCGGAAGGTCGGCTACGCGATCCAGTCCTCCGGCCTCTTCCCGCACATGACGGTCGCCCAGAACATCGGGCTGGTGCCCCGCATGATCGGCTGGTCCAAGGCCCGGGTCCGGTCCCGGGTGGAGGAGATGCTCGACCTGGTCGGGCTGGACGCCGCGGAGTTCCACGACCGCTACCCCCGCCAGCTGTCCGGTGGCCAGCAGCAGCGGGTGGGGGTGGCGCGCGCCCTGGCGGCCGACCCGCCGGTGCTGCTGATGGACGAGCCGTTCGGCGCGGTCGACCCGATCACCCGGGACCATCTCCAGGACGAGCTGATCCGCCTCCAGCACGAGCTGCACAAGACGATCGTCTTCGTCACCCACGACTTCGACGAGGCGATCAAGCTGGGCGACCGGATCGCGGTGCTCCGCGAGCAGTCGCACATCGCCCAGTTCGACGCCCCGGAGGCGATCCTCACCAACCCGGCCGACGATTTCGTCTCCGGCTTCGTGGGCGCGGGGGCGGCCCTGAAGCGGCTGAACCTGACGCGTGTGCGGGACGTGGAGATCACCGACTATCCGACGGTGACCGTGGAGGACCCGCTTCAGCACATCTTCGACGCGCTGCGCGGCGGTGGGACGAACGAGGTGCTGCTGCTGGACCGGCGCGGACGTCCGTACAAGTGGCTGCGACGCGGTGACCTGATGCGGGCCAGGGGCTCCCTGGCCCGGGCCGGGACACTGGTGCACGACACGGTCACCAGGGACGCGACGCTGCGGGACGCGCTGGAGGCGGTGCTGACCGACAACGCGGGACGGGTGCCCGTCACCGGGCGGCGCGGCGAGTACACCGGTGTCGTCGACATGGAGACGCTGATCAACTCGGTGCACGAGATGCTGGAGGCCGACCGGCTCGACGCGCTGGAGCACCAGCACGACCTCCAGGAGGCCCGGTCCGGGCGGACCCACGCCGAGCAGGAAGGATTCGGCGGGGAGGCGAAGGCGTGAGCGGCTCGTCCGAGTGGCGCCCGCAGCGCGCCGACGAAGCCATGGGGGCCGTACGGCAGGACCGGGGCCAGAACCAGGAGCAGGAGCAGGACCAGGACGAGCGGCAGCCCGGTACGCCGTCACCCGCCGCGGGGGCACGGAGGCTGACCTGGCGCAAACTCACCTTCCTGCCCGTGGCCCTGATCGCCGTACTGCTGGCGACGTGGCTGTGGTTCCGCCAGGCGGACCTGGACCCCCTGAGCCGGAACGCTCTGGGACAGGGCGCGGTGACGAAGGCGCTGTGGCAGCACATCCAGCTCACCGTGATCTCCACCTTCTTCGTACTGGTCATCGCCATCCCGCTGGGCATCCTGCTCACCCGCCGCATGTTCCGGAAGGCGACCCCGGTGGCGATGGCGTTCGCCAACATGGGCCAGGCCACACCGGCGCTGGGCCTGCTGGCTCTGCTGGTGATCTGGCTGGGCATCGGGCGCAGGTCCGCCCTGATCGGCATCATCGTCTACGCGATCCTGCCGGTGCTGTCCAACACGATCGCGGGCCTGCGGGCCAACGACCCGACGCTGCTTGAGGCGGCCCGCGGTATCGGCATGTCCCCCACCGGTGTGCTCACCCGGGTGGAGCTGCCGCTCGCCGTCCCCCTGATCCTGGCCGGTGTACGCACCGCGCTGGTACTGAACGTCGGCACGGCGACGCTGGCGACCTTCGGCGGAGGCGGCGGCCTGGGCGTACTGATCACCACGGGCATCACCAGCCAGCGGATGCCCGTGCTGGTGCTCGGGTCGATCCTCACCGTCGCCCTCGCCCTGCTGGTGGACTGGCTCGCCTCGCTGGCCGAGGTGCTGCTGCGCCCGCGAGGTCTGGAGGCGGGGACATGAGGCGGCGTGCCTGCCTGCCGGCCGCGGCCCTCCTGCTGGCGTCCGCCGGCTGCGGTCTGACCAGCGGATCCCCCATGGTCGACGACGTGAAGCCCGGCACGATCGGCAGGGGTGAACCGCTGGAGGGGGCCGACCTCAGGGTCGTCTCCAAGGAGTTCACCGAGCAGCTGGTCCTCGGCGCGATCATGGGCATCGCCTTCGAGGCGGCCGGCGCCGAGGTGCTCGACCGCACCGGCATCCAGGGCTCCGTCGGCACCCGCGCGGCGGTGGAGAACGGCGACGCGGACGCCACCTACGAGTACACGGGCACCGCCTGGATCACGTACCTGGGCAACAGCAAGCCCATCCCCGACCCGCGGCAGCAGTGGGAGGCGGTGAAGAAGGCCGACGCGGGGAACGGGCTGACGTGGCTGGAGCCGGCGCCGATGAACAACACCTACGCGCTGGCGATGAACCGGGCCAACTACGAGAAGTACGGCACGAAGACGCTCTCGGAGGTCGCCGAGCTGTCGAAGTCGGACCCGGGCGCGGTGACGCTGTGTGCGGAGGGCGAGTTCGCCAACCGCGCGGACGGGCTCCCCGGCCTGGAGAAGGCGTACGGGATGGACATTCCGGCCCGGAACACCACGCAGATGGACACCGGCATCATCTACACCCAGACCGCGAAGGGCGTCTGCACCTACGGCGAGGTCTTCACCACCGACGGCCGGATCAAGTCCATGAACCTGGTGGTGATGGAGGACGACAAGAAGTTCTTCCCGAACTACAACGCGGCGCCCATGGTCCGCACGGCGACCCTGAAGAAGTGGCCGGCGATCGCCTCCGTCCTCGACCCGGTCACCGAGGCGCTGACCAACGACGTGGCACAGACCCTGAACGCGAAGGTCGACGTGGACGGCGAGGATCCGCACCAGGTGGCGCTGGACTGGATGAAGGAGAAGGGCTTCGTGAAGGAGGGGTAGCGCTGTCCGGGCCCGCGGTGTTCAGCAGGCGGGAACGCCGCCCTTCCCGCTCTCCAGTGCCTTGAGCGAGTCGACCGCGCCCTCCAGGTTGGTCACCGGGATCAGCCGGAGCCCCTTCGGCAGCTCGGCCCGCGCGTCCGAGCACTCCGCCTTCGGTACGAGGAAGACGGTGGCCCCGTCCCGCCGGGCGGCCTGCGTCTTCAGCGGCACCCCGCCGACGGCGCCGACCCTGCCGCCGTCGGTGATGGTCCCCGTCCCGGCGATGACCTTGCCCCCGGTGAGGTCACCGGCGCCGAGCTTGTCGACGATGCCGAGCGAGAACAGCAGCCCGGCGCTGGGCCCGCCGACGTCCTCCAGGCGGAGCCGCACGTCGACGTCCTCGTCGTCGAGGTGCAGGTAGCCGAGCGCGGCCGTGGTGGCGCTGTCCTGCGACTCCTTCATCTGCTCCCGGTTGTACTCCTCGATCTCGCCCAGGTCGTCGCCGCTCGGGTACACGGCGTCGCGCGGCATGACGGCCCGGCCGGTGTCGAACCAGCTGCCGAGCAGGTCCCCGAGGTGGATACTCGCGTCCGGCCCGGTCGCCTCGATCGTCGTCATCCGCAGCTGCCCGCTGGTCTCCTGCGTCGGCGCCCCGCTGACCGTGATCACCTCGGTCCCCCGGTTCTCGCCCAGCACATCGGCCGTCAGCCCCGGCTGCGCCACGGAGAACGGCAGCGGCGCGAACACCGCGGTGGCGAGCAGCGCCACGACGGGCAGGCCGCAGACGGCGAGGAACCGGGGGCGCGTGAGACGAGAGAGCACGGGGTCAATCTAACGCGACGGCACCACCGGTCCGGCCGCGGGCGGCCGTGCCGCTGCTTCGCCTCCCCGGCACTCCTCGGAGGTGAGGGACGCTGTGGAGACCGCCACATGTCCCCCCACGGTTCGCAGCCGGGATCCGAGGACGGGTGCGGTCCACAGCTCGCCGTCTCCCCCGCCGCCCGGGGCGACTTCGTCGCCTACGCGGCGCGGGGCCGACACCGGCGCGCCGCGCGACGTCACCGCAGTGCCTCCGCCACCTCCCGGGCCGCGTGCATGACGCGTTCGCCCACCCGCTCGGGGACCACGTCGGCCAGCATGACCACGCCGACGCTGCCCTCCACCCCCGTCACTCCGAGCAGCGGCGCGGCCGCCCCGCAGGCGCCGGCCTCCAGTTCGCCGTGGGTGAGGGTGTACCCGGGGTCGTCCACGGACTCGCCGCCGGTGGGCTGGGGCGGCCGGCGGGCTGCCAGGATCGCCTTGCCCGCGGCGCCCCGCTCCAGGGGGTGGCGGAAGCCGGCGCGGTAGGCGACGTGGTAGTCGGTCCAGGTGGGCTCGACGACGGCCACGGCCAGTGCTTCCGCGCCGTCCACCAGTGTCAGGTGGGCCGTCGCCCCGATGTCCTCGGCCAGCGCGCGCAGTGCGGGCATCGCCGCCTCGCGGACGAGTGGGTGCACCTGGCGGCCCAGGCCCAGTACCCCGAGTCCGACACGGGCGCGGCCGCCCAGGTCGCGGCGTACGAGTGCGTGCTGCTCCAGAGTGGCGAGCAACCGGTAGACGACAGTCCGGTTCACGCCCAGTTTGTGGGACAGCTCGGTGACGGTCAGCCCGTGGTCCGTATCGGCCAGCAGTTTGAGGACACGCAGTCCCCGGTCGAGCGTCTGAGAGGTCTCCGCGGTCACGACGCCCACTCCTTAGTGGTGAGGTCGGCGGCCCTCCTCGCGGGGATGCGTCACCGAGTCCCGTCAGTGACGCGCTTCAGAGGCCGCCGATCGGCTGACGGCCCGGCCTTGTGCCCGGGCCCAGTCGCTTCACGGCTGCGCTCCGCGGCGGCGCTGCCACGGGGCGTATGCGTAGCGGGACAGTAACTACCAGGTCCGCTCAGCGGAAGGCTCCGTCCAGAATCCGGGCGCCAACCGTTATCGACTGCCGGTGTTTGTCCCGATACGTGTCGCACGCGCGGGTCGGACCTCAGACCCCGCGCCTCACTTCAGCCGCGTCGCCCACTCCCGCACCTTGGCGATGCGCTGGCGCAGCTGGCCGCCGGTCGCCTCGGCACTGGGCGGGCCGCCGCACACACGGCGCAGTTCGGTATGGATCACGCCGTGCGGCTTGCCGCTCTGGTGGGCGTAGGCGCCGACCATGGTGTTGAGCTGCTTGCGCAGCTCCATCAGCTCCTTGTGGGAGACGACCGGGCGGCGTTCGGCGGGCAGTTCGAGCAGGTCGGCCTCGTCGTCGGGCTTCTTGCGGCTGTGCGCGATCTGCCGGGCCTGGCGCTTCTGGAGGAGCAGCTGCACCTGGTCGGGCTCCAGCAGGCCCGGGATGCCGAGGTAGTCCTGCTCCTCCTCGCTGCCCGGGTGGGCCTGCATGCCGAACTCGGCACCGTTGTACATCACCCGGTCGAAGACGGCCTCGGACTCCAGTGCCTCGAAGGAGAACTGCTCCTGCTCGCCGGTGTCCTCGTCCTGCTCGCGGTTCGCCTCGTCCATCTCCTTCTCGGACTCGGCGTAGGGGTCCTCCTCGCCCTCCTTCTTGGGCTTGTCGAGGACGTGGTCGCGCTCGCGCTCCATCTCGTTGGCGAAGGTGAGCAGGTCGGGCACGGTGGGGAGGAAGACGGAGGCGGTTTCGCCGCGCCGCCGGGACCGTACGAAGCGGCCGACGGCCTGGGCGAAGAAGAGCGGGGTGGAGATGGTCGTGGCGTAGACGCCCACCGCGAGGCGGGGGACGTCGACGCCCTCGGACACCATGCGGACGGCGACCATCCAGCGGTCGGTGCTCGCGCTGAAGTCGTCGATGTTCCTGGACGCGCCGGTGTCGTCGGACAGGACGACGGTGGCCTTGTCGCCGGTGATCTCGCGGATCAGCTTGGCGTAGGAGCGGGCGGAGTCCTGGTCGGCGGCGATGACGAGGGCGCCGGCGTCCGGGACGGCCTTCCTGACCTCGGTGAGCCGCTGGTCGGCGGCGCGCAGCACGGCGGGCATCCACTCGCCCCGCGGGTCGAGCGCGGTGCGCCAGGCCTGGCTGACGGCGTCCTTGGTCATGGGCTCGCCGAGCCGGGCGGCGATCTCGTCGCCCGCCTTCGTCCGCCAGCGCATGTTGCCGCTGTAGCTCATGAAGATGACGGGGCGCACGACGCCGTCGGAGAGCGCGGAGCCGTACCCGTAGGTGTAGTCGGCGGCGGAGCGGCGGATGCCGTCGTTGCCCTCCTCGTACGTGACGAAGGGGATGGGGTTGGTGTCGGAGCGGAACGGCGTACCGGTGAGCGCGAGGCGCCGGGTGGCGGGCTCGAACGCCTCCAGGCAGGCCTCGCCCCAGGACTTGGAGTCACCTGCGTGGTGGATCTCGTCGAGGATGACGAGGGTCTTGCGCTGCTCGACGCGGTTGCGGTGCAGCATGGGGCGGACGCCGACGCCCGCGTAGGTGATGGCGATGCCTTGGTACTCGCGGCTGAGCGGTCCGGCGCTGTACTCGGGGTCCAGCCTGATCCCTATCCGTGCCGCGGCCTGGGCCCACTGCTTCTTCAGGTGCTCGGTCGGCGCGACGACGGTCACCTGCTGCACGACGTGGTGGTGCAGCAGCCAGGACGCCAGCGTCAGCGCGAAGGTCGTCTTTCCGGCTCCGGGGGTGGCGACCGCCAGGAAGTCCCGGGGCTGGTCCTGGAGGTACTTCTCCATGGCCCCCTGCTGCCAGGCCCGCAGCTTGCCGGCGGTGCCCCAGGGGGCACGGCCGGGAAAGGCCGGGGACAGGTGGTGCGAGGTGCTGGAGCTGGCGGTGGTAGTCACGGTCTCCGAAGGGGGGTAGAACGGCTCGGCCACGTATGACAACCGGGCCACCCTACCGGCGGGCGGACGGGATCAACGCGCCCACCGGGGCGGGTCACTCCCGGGTGGGACGGACGTCACATCCGCCTGCGGCGGGTTCTCGCGGTACCTCGGGGACGGTCCTGATCCCGGGAGTGAGGCGCACGCACCCGCGTCGCCGCCCACGCCCCCGCCGGGGAGCTACGCGGGGCCGGTGCCCGCCACTGCCTCCAACTGCGCCGCGCGGCGCAGGACCCAGAGGGTCAGGGCCAGGGCGGAGACGTCCGACACCAGGGGGTGGAGGGTGCCGGCGGACGCTCTCCACATCAGGACGGCGCCCGTCGTGCCGTCGACGACCACGTGATCGCCGTCCGCCAGCCGGCCCAGACGTATGAGGTGGTCCGCGCCGGACGGGAGCCGCTGCCCGGGGAACTCGCCGCAGTACTCCGCCAGCGTCGGCAGCGGCACCGGGAGGTCGTCCGTGTCCAGCCGGAAGGGGTGGGCGTCCTCGGGCAGGCCCGTCCCGCGCAGGAAGCGGCGGGTGGGCTCGTGCTCCAGGGTCCCCGGGAAGTCGACGTCCTCGAAGCGCGTCACCCGGTCCCGGCCGAACTCCTGGTCCAGGAACCGGTCCGGCAGGTCCCGGGAGGCTCCCGGCGCCGTGCGGTGGCTCACCGCCAGGAGCAGGCAGCTCATCAGCGTCGACGTATTCCACAGCGACGGCCTCTCGCCCGCGCCCTGGCACCACCGGAGGGCGCCGCGCGTCCACGACGGGTCCTCCACCGACGTCGCGAGGCGGACCCGGGTCACCAGCGAGGGGGCCGTCCGGGCATCCGCCGCCGAACCCGGCATGGCCGTCGTACCACCGGTGACCGTGTGCATCGTCTCCCCCGAGAATGTATGGCCGTCCGTGTGCCGACGGCTGCCGTTCGCACTCCTTCGGAGACTACGCGCCACCACTGACAACGCCTTCGTGTGCGGACCCCGCTCGCCCGGTAGGACGCGCCCGGCCGCCCACCCGTTGCCTCACGCGGGCGGGCGGCTCAGTTTCCGGTGACCACCGCGGCCTGCGGGCGGATCGGGAGCCGGTTGACCGGACGTCCCGTGGCCGCGCGTACGGCGGAGGCGACGGCCGCCGGGGAGGCCACCACCGGCACCGCGCTGACGGCCTTGGCGCCGAAGGGGGCGACCACGTCGCGTTCCTCCACGAGCTTGACGATCCGGATGTCGGGGGCGTCCAGCGCGGTCGGGAGGGCGTAGCCGGTCAGGTCGGGGTGGCGGATCAGGCCGCGGGGGGTGCGGAGGTTCTCCGTCAGCGCGATGCCGACGCCCTGGGTGACGCCCGCCTCGATACGGGCGGTCAGCTGGGCGGGGTTCAGGACGCGGCCCACGTCCTGGGCGACGGCCAGCTCCACGACCCGTACCGAGCCGATCTCGATGTCGACGTCCACCACCGCGCGGATCGCGCAGAAGGCCATGCCGACGAAGGCGTCGCCCTGCCCGGCCTCGTCCAGCGGCTCGGTCGGGTGCGGGCGGCACTGGGCGGTGGCCCACAGTTCCTTGCCGTCCAGCGCCTCGGCGACCGTCGTCGACAGCACGCCGTCGTACGAGGTGATCTTGCCGTCGGCGATCTGGAGCAGCTCGGTGGACATCCCGAACTGGTGCGCCAGCGGCTGGAGGAGCTGGGTGCGGACCATCTTGGCCGCCCGCTCCACCGCGCCGCCCGACACCCAGGTGTGCCGGCCCCGGCAGCCCGGTCCTGCCGGGGGCTGGTCGGTGTCGACGGGCGCCACCTGGACCTCGTCGACGCCGAGGGTGTCCTGCACGACCTGCCGGGCCAGCGTGGTGAAGCCCTGGCCGGTCTCGACGGCCGCGCACAGCACCGTGGCGACGCCGTCCTGGACCTTCACGGTGGCCGTGGAGACCTCGTCGGCGCCCTCGGCGCCCAGCATGTGCACCATGCCGATGCCGTAGCCCACGCCCCGGCGCACCGCGCCCGGTTCGCCCGCGCCCTCGGGACCGCCGGGCAGCAGCCACTCGTCCTCGGGCGTGTCCTTGGGCAGCGCGGGGAGGGGGAAGTCGCGGACCGCCTGGAGGAGTTCGGCGACCGGCGCCGGGCAGGTGACCGTCTGGCCGGTGGGGAGCACGTCGCCCGTGGCCAGGACGTTGCGGAGCCGCACCTCGGCCGGGTCGAGGCCGAGCTTCTTGGCGACCTTGTCCATCTGCGCCTCGTACGCGGCGCACACCTGCATGGCGCCCTCGCCGCGCACATGGCCGGAGGGCGGGTTGTTGGTGCGCACGGCCCAGCCCTCGATGAAGGCGTTCGGGACGACGTACGGGCCGCAGGCGAAGGCCACCGCGGCGGCCAGGGCTTCGGAGGAGGTGTCGGCGTAGGCGCCCGCGTCGAGCAGGATCTGCGCCTCGACCTTCACGACGCGGCCCTCGGTGTCCGCGTGGTGGCGGTAGCGCAGGAGGGTGGGGTGCCGGTGGGTGTGTCCGAGGAAGGACTCCTCGCGCGTGGCGGTCAGTTTCACCGGGCAGCCGGTCTTCAGCGCCAGCAGGCCGAGCGGCAGCTGGAAGCCCTGGTCCTCGCGGTCGGCGGTGGCGCCCGGCACCCCGGTGACGACGATCTTCACCTGTTCCGGTGGCAGGCCGTAGCACGCGGCGGCCGTGTCGCGGTCGCCGTGCGGGTCGGTGGAGGCCAGGTACAGCTCCACGCCGCCGTCGGGGCGCGGTACGGCCAGACCCGCCTCGGCTCCTATGGGCGCCGGGTCCTGGCGGCCGATGCGGTACAGGCCCTCGACGACGAGCTCGCCGGCCGCCTCCGGGTCGCCGTGGCGCAGCGGGATGTGCCGGATCAGGTTGCCGTCGGGGTGCAGCGGCTCGGCCTCGAAGGCCTGCTCCGGGTCGGTCACCGGGTCGAGCACCTCGTACTCGACGATGACGGCGGCGGCGGCCATCCGCGCCGTGTCCGGGTGGTCGGCGGCGACGGCGGCGAGGGGTTCGCCGTGGTGGCGTACGACGTCGGAGGCGAACACCGGGCGGTCGGCCCGGCCGCCGCGTCCGTGCAGGGGGGTGCCGGGGACGTCCTCGTGCGTGACGACGGCCCGGACGCCGGGCATCTCGCGCGCGTGGGTCGTGTCGATGGACACGATGCGCGCGTGCGGGTGCGGTGAGCGCAGGACGGCCGCCCACAGCAGGCCCTCGGCCCACAGGTCGGCGGCGTACGGGAAGGTGCCCTCGGTCTTGGCGCGGGCGTCGGCGGTCGGCAGGGACGCGCCGAGGCCGTGCGGGATCGGTTCGGGTACGGGGGTCGCCGTCTCGGCGGTCCCCTCGGCCTCCGCAGTCGCGGCGTCGTTGCTCACGCGTGGCCTCCGTCCTGGCCGTGGTCACCGTAGGGCTGGTCGTGCGGTCCTGTCGCGTGCGGTGTCCCCGGCGGGGGCTGGGACTCGAACGCCGCCGGGTTGACGCCGCCCGCGCCCGGCCCCGCCTGGTGCGGGATGCGGGGCTCGTCGGAGTCCGCGTCGGTGCCGGTGTGTGCCTCGCGTTCGGCGACGACCTCCTTGACCGCCTCCAGCACGCCCCGGTAGCCGGAGCAGCGGCACAGGTTGCCGCACAGGGCCTGGCGGGCTTCCAGTTCGGTCGGGGCCGGGTTGCCCTCCAGGAGGTTGTGCACGGTCATCGCCATGCCGGGCACGCAGAAGCCGCACTGCACCGCGCCGCGCCGGGCGAGCGCCCGCTGCACGTCCGACGGCTGCCCGTCGGCGGCCAGGCCCTCGACCGTGCGCACCTCGCTGCCGGCCGCGGTCACGGACGGGACCAGGCAGGAGGCGACGAGCCGTCCGTCGACCTGCACGTTGCAGGCGCCGCACTCGCCCTGTGAGCAGCCGTCCTTGGCGCCCGCGAGGCCGAGCCGCTCGCGCAGCACGTACAGCAGGGACTCGCCGATCCAGGCGTCGGTGACGGGCCGGTCGGCGCCGTTGACACGCAGCACGTAGGAGGCGAGGGGGTGTTCCTCGTGCGGTCCGGCGGGGCCCGGTTCACGGACCGCGGCCGGGGCGGCCCCGGTGCCGCCCGTATCGGGCCGGGCCTCGTCCGGGTCGGTACGGGCGCCGGCCGTGTCCGCCGGGTCGGCCCCGCGGCCGTCCTGGTCGGACAGGCCGGCCCCGGCTCCCCGGGGGCCGGGCGCGGGCTCCGGCCGCGGCTCTCCAGCGGCCTCGGGCTGCGGCGCTCCCGCGGTCTCGGGCTGCGGCGCTCCTGCGGCCTCCGGCTGCGGCGCTCCTGCGGGTTCCTGCCCGTGGTCTCGCCCGGGCCCGGGCCCGGGTGCCGGTTCCCGAACGGTGGCCGGTGCCGGGCCCGTCACGGGGCCTTCGGCGGCCTCCGGACCGGATTCGGTCATCGACTCCTCGGCGGAGCCCGGAGAGCGCTCTGTGAGGCCCTCAGGGGCCTCCTGGGCCCCACCGGGCTCGCCGGTGGCCGTCTCGGCCGTCCCGTCGGCCGCCGGTGCGGCAGGGGCCACCGGTGCGGCAGGGTCGGTCTCAGCGGCGGCCCCGGCGGCGGCTTCGGCCGCGGGTTCGGCGGCGGCTTCGGCCGCGGGTTCGGCCGCGGGTTCGGCGGCGGCTTCGGCCGCGGGTTCGACGGGCGCGTGAGCGTACGGGCTCTCGGCGGCGCCGGGTGCCTGCGCGCTCTCGGGGTGCTGCTCATCGCTGCCCGGCCCGGCCTGCGCCGCCTCCTCGCCCCACGGCTGACCGCCGGGCCGGACCGACGGCGCGCGACGGGCCTCGGCGGGCCCTTCCCCGGCGTCCGGCCGGGCCTGTGCCTCGCCCTCGCCCCACGGCTGACCGGCCGGCTGCGTCGCCCAGGGCGCGGGGGCGCCGCCGGGGAGGGTGGCCGGAGCACCGGCCCCCCACTGCCCGGTCAGGGACGAGGTGGTGAACTCGCCCGACTCGTCCGGCAGATCCCCGTCGGCGACGGGGATGGACCACTGCCCGGTCACGTCCTGGCCGGGCGCGGGCCGGGCCGCCCCGGCCTCCGTCCCGGCCTCCGTCCCGGCCTGCGGGAAGTCCCACTGTCCGGTGGCCCCGGGCTGGTAACTGAAGCGGTCGTCCTGCCCGGGGGCACCCCGCCCGGCGTCCGGGTCGTAGGGCGCGGCCCCGCCGTACGGGTCGTGCTGGTCGTGCTGGTCGTACTCGGCGTATCCCTGGTGAGCGGAGGGCTCCTGCCCGGCGTCCGGGACCTGCCACTGGGTGCCGTCCACGGGCGCGGACGGCACCGCCCAGGAGCCGGTGGCGGCCGGGTCGGTATCGGCGGTGGTGGCGGGCGTGACCGTGATCCGGGGCGGCACGTAGCCGTGTCCGGGCGCGGCGAGCGGGCTGTCGGAGGAGGCGAAGAGCGCGTCCACGCCACCCTCGGGGAGCTTGACGAAGGCGGTGGCGCCGTCGTCGTAGTCGCCCTGGGGCAGCGGGTCCCAGCGACCGCCGCTCGGGGGTGTACCCCCTCGGTACTCGTCGCCGTGCCGGTCGCCGTGCCGGTCGGCGTACTGATCGCCGTGCCGGTCGCCGTACTGGCCGTACTGGTCGCCGTGCTGATCACCGTGCCGGTCGCCGTACTGGCCGTCGTGCCGGTCGTCGTACTGGCCGTCGTACTGGTCGTCGTACTGGCCGTCGTACTGGTCGTCGTTCTGGTCGTCGGTCACGACAGCGCCCTCCCCAGTGCTCGTCGGGCCAGCGCGGCGACGGTGCGCCGCAGGTGCAGTACGGCGGGCGGGAGCTGTGGCACGGAGCCGTCCTCGGCCGGGGCCGCGTCGGGGATGCAGGCGGCGGCGACGTACTCGCCGAAGCCGCGCAGCGCCTCCGGGACGATGGCGCGGCCGTTGTCCCAGTCGATGAGGGAGGCCACCCAGTGTTCGGCCTCCAGGGGCCGCAGCGGCATCGGCGCGATGGCGCCGACCGCGCACCGCACGCCGCGCCGGCCCGGGTCGAGGACCAGCGACACGGAGGCCGTCGCGCGGCCCGGGCCGGTCCGGCCGGTCGCCTTCAGGAAGACCTGCGGCGCGTGCAGCAGCGGCACCCGCACGTAGCCGATCAGCTCGCCCGCGCGGAGCATCTCCATGCCCGCCAGCAGGTGCGAGACCGGCATCTCCCGGCGGACCCCGTCCGGGCCCGCGATGATCAGCGTCGCCTCAAGGGCGGCCAGCACCGGCAGCGCGTCCCCGGTGGCGGCGGCCGAGGCGATGTTGCCGCCCAGGGTGCCCGCGTTACGGATCTGCGGCGGCCCGGCGGCACGCGCGGCGGCGGCGAGCGCCGGGATGAGCGCGGCGAAGTCGGGGCGCCCCATGCGGGCGTGGGTGAGCCCTGCGCCGAGCAGCGCGTGCCCGTCCTGGTACTGCCAGCCGCGGATCTCGCTGATCCGCCCGAGGCCCACCAGCGCGGCGGGCCTGAGCTGGCCGGAGTTGACGGCCGCCATCAGGTCGGTGCCGCCCGCGACAGGCACGGCCGCGGGCATCGCGGCGAGCGCCGCCACGGCCTCGTCCAGTGTCGTGGGCAGCGTGACGGCCTGCGCCGCCTGCGGTGCGTGCGTGGTCAAACCGACTGCCCCTTCCCGCTGTCCCACCTGGTCCCGCCCATGTGGCCGTACGGTACGACCTGAAAGGGCGGACGTGGCAACTCTGGCACATCTTTCCAGGGCCCGAACGCAGGGGTCCGCTAGGAGGCATTCGCCCGCCCCGCCGGGGAGATGGTCCGTTTTCACACGGGATCTCCGACGATCGGAGCTACGTGCGATGTGCGCGAGTTGCCACTCTTGGGTGACGTTCGGAGGCGCTTCGCGAGCCGGATCTCCCTACTTGACCGGCGGCGGCCCTTCGATCGGCCGGCCGAGCACGCCGGGCCGCCGCTGCCAGGGCAGCGGGCCGCCGGGCGGCCGGTAGGCGACGCCCAGGGCGTCGAGTCGCCGGTAGTGGGTGGCCATCCGCCGCTCGAAGGCGGCGAAGTCCCGGTCGGCCGGGGCGGGCAGCGTGCTCCAGGCGACCTCGGCGAAGGCGGCGAGCCTCGGGAACACCTGGTAGTCCACCCGTTCCTGGTTCTCCATCACCTCGGTCCACACGTTCGCCTGGGTGCCGATCACATGTCCGGACTCGTCCGGAGTCAGTTCCGCCGGAACCGGCTCGAACCGGTAGACGTCCTCCAGGGTGCGCACGAACCCGATCGGCACGGGTTCGTCCTCGCCCGCGGCCTGCCGGTGGTCCAGGTAGACCTGCTGCTCGGGGCACATCACGACGTCGTGCCCCGCGCGCGCGGCGGCGACCCCGCCCGCGTAACCGCGCCAGGAGGACACGGCCGCGCCCTTGGCCAGTCCGCCCTCCAGGATCTCGTCCCAGCCGATGAGCCGGCGCCCCCGTTCGCTGAGCCAGGTGTCGAAGTGCTGGATGAACCAGGCCTGGAGTTCGTCCTCGTCGGCGAGTGCGAGTGCCTCGATCCGCGCCTGCGCGGTGGCCGAACGCCGCCACTGCTCCTTGGGGCATTCGTCGCCGCCGATGTGGATGAACTCCGAGGGGAACAACTCCAGGAGTTCCTCGAACACGCCCTCGTAGAAGCGCAATGTGTTCTCGGTGGGGGCGAGAACGTTCGGGGAGACGCCCCAGGTGTCCCAGACGGAGAGGGCGGTGGTGTCGATCACGTCCGTGTTGCCGAGTTCCGGATACGCGGCGATGGCGGCCTGTGAGTGTCCGGGTACGTCGATTTCGGGGACGACGGTGATGTGCCGTTCGGCGGCGTAGGCGACGATCTCCCGGATGTCCTCCCGGGTGTAGTAGCCGCCGTGGGGTTTGTCCTCCCACAGCGGCGAGGCCCGGTGACCGTATTTGGTACGGGCCCGCCAGGAGCCGGTCGTGGTGAGCCTCGGGTGGCGTTCGATCTCGACGCGCCAGCCCTGGTCGTCCGTCAGGTGGAAGTGCAGGACGTTGAGTTTGTGGGCGGCCATCAGGTCCAGGTAGCGCAGGACGCCGTCCTTGGGCATGAAGTGCCGGGCGACGTCCAGCATCAGGCCGCGCCAGCGGAAGCGGGGCGCGTCCTCGATGCGGACCAGTGGCAGCCGCCAGCGGCGGTCGGGCAGCGGGGCTCGCCGGAAGGCGTCCGGGCCGAGCAGCTGGCGCAGCGTCTGCGCGCCCCAGAAGAGGCCGGCCGGGCCGCCGCCGGTGAGGTGCACGCCCTCCGGCGCGATGTCGAGGCGGTAGCCCTCGTCGGGCAGTTCACCGTCCAGGGCGAGCCGGACGGCTCCGCCGTCACCCGCTCCGGGTGCCAGCGGCAGGCCGGTGGCCGCACCCAGCGTGGCCCGCAGCCAGCGCTCGGTGGGCCGGCTGCCGTCATCGGCCGTCAGCCCGGTGTCCGGCCCGAGTTCGAAGAAGGCGTCCTGGCGGGCCACTTGCCGTGGCCGGGGGATCACGCCTGCCGAGTCCATCACGCCCGTCACATCCGTCACATCCGTCACGAGGTCAGTCCTTCACCGCTCCGCCGAGGCCGGAGACGAGTCGTCGTTGTACGAGTACGAAGAAGACCAGCACCGGAACCGTCATCACCGTGGACGCGGCCATGACGCCGCCCCAGTCGGGATCGTCCGGCTTGTAGAAGACCAGCAGCGCCATCGGCAGCGTCGACTGGGAGGTGTCGCTGATGATGAACGACTTGGCGAACAGGAAGTCGTTCCAGGTCGAGATGAAGGAGAAGACACTGGTGGCCACCAGTCCCGGGAGGACCAGCGGGAAAAGGATCTGCCACAGAAAGCGCGCCCGGCTCGCGCCGTCGATGCGGGCGGCCTCCTCCAGGGCTTCGGGCACGGCTTTCACGAAGCCCCGCAGCATCCAGATCGCGAAGGGCAGCGAGAAGGCGATGTGGGGCAGAATCAGCGAGCCCAGCGTGTTCAGCTGGCCGAGGTCCCGCATGAGGAAGAACAGCGGGATCGTGAGCGCTTCCACGGGCACCATCTGGGCCACCAGGAACATGATCAGCAGGGTGGTCCGGAAACGGAACCGGAAACGCGTCACCGCGGTCGCCGCGAGGAACGCGATCAGCGCCGAGGCGATCACGACGGTACCCGCCACGAGCAGGCTGTTGAGAAAGTACCGACCGAATTCCTGTTGCCCGAAGACGCGCCGGAAGGAATCCAGTGAGGGCGCCGACGTCCAGGGCCTGGGCTCGCTCGACTCGATCTCCCCGGCCGGTTTGAAGGCGCTCAGCACCATCCAGTACAGCGGGAAGGCGACCACGACCGCGATCAGCAGCGCGGAGGTCTCCGCGGCCAGCCGCCACGGACGGCGCACACGCGCGCGCGGAAGATTCACAGCTCCTCCCCCTGGCGGCGCAGCAACCGCAGGTAGACCAGCGTCACGACGAGCAGGATCAGCAGCATGACCACGCCGATCGCGGAGCCGAGGCTGTACTGCGAGGACGCGAACGCCTTCTGGTAGGCGTAGACGTTGAGGACGAGGTTCTGGCCGGCGATGCCGCCGCCGTTCGTCATGACGTAGATCTGGGTGAAGACCTTGAAGTCCCAGATGACCGACTGGATGGTGACGACCACCAGGATCGGCCGGAGCATCGGCGCGAGCACCGAGCGCCAGATCCGCCACTGCGAGGCGCCGTCGAGCGCGGCGGCCTCCAGGACCTCGGACGGTACGGCCCGTATCCCGGCGTAGACGGTCACCATGACGAACGGGAAGGAGCACCAGACGACTTCCAGCAGGACGAGCAGGAAGGCGCTGTAGCGCCCGTACGTCCAGGAGTGGTCGCCGAGGCCCAGCATCCGGTTGACGGGGCCGAAGTCCGGGTCGAACAGCAGCAGCCAGACCGTCGACCCGGTGACCGCCGGGGTCGCCCAGGCGCCCAGCCCCGCCAGCATCAGCGCCAGGCGCGGCACGGCGCGCACCCGCGTGAGCAGCACGGCGAGCGCGCACCCGACGGCCAGCGTGGAGACGACGCAGGCGGCGGCGAACACGACGGTGGCGAGCAGCACCCGCCAGAACTCGCCGTCCGCGAACAACTCGGTGTAGTTCCCGAATCCCTGGAAGGTCGTCGGTTCACCGCCGGACACCTGAGCCTGCGTGTACTCCAGAAGGGAGATCAGCCCGAGCTGGTAGACGGGGTAGACGAGCAGCCCGCCGAGGACGGCGAGAGCCGGGGCGAGATACAGCCAGGGGGTACGGGAGCCGCGCCCCGAGGGGTGCGGGGCCGTGTCGGATCCGCGGCCGGCGCCGCGTGGGCGCGACAGGCCGCGGCGCACCGTCGCCCGCCCACGGACCGCACCCGCCGAGCCGGAAGGCGGCACGCTCATCCGGCGGAGCCGAACGCGGCGTCCATCTTCTTCGCGGCGTCCCCGGCGGCCGCGTCCACGTCCTTCTTGCCGCTGACCACCTCCTGGAACATCGTCGGCAGCACCTGCGAGGAGTCGATCGTCGCCCACGCGGGAGAGGCCGGGACGAACTTCGTGCCTGCGGCGAGCGTGTCGACGAACGGCTTCACGAACGGCTCCTCGGCCGCCACCTGCTGCCGTACGTCCGCGAAGGTCGGCAGGAAGCCCATCGCGTCGAACAGCTCGCCCTGCGCCTGCTTCGACGCGAGCCGCTTCATCAGGTCGACGGCGAGGGTGCGGTGCGAGGTGCTCCGCAGGACGCCGATGTTGTTGCCGCCCGCGAAGGCGGGGGCGATGGAGCCGGACTCGACGCCCGGCAGCGGCACGACCGCGTACTTGCCCTTCACCCGGCCGGCCTCCACGGCCTGGTGACTGAAGTCGCCGCCGATCGCCATGGCCGCCTTGCCCGAGGCGAAGGCGGTGACGGTGTCGTTGCCGCCCATACCGGCGCACTTGGCGGCCGGGCAGTTGTCGTCGCCGAACAGGGAGGTGTACGCCTTGATGCCCTTCCGGGCGGCGGCGCCGTCGATGGCCGAGGCGTAGGAGCCGCCCTTGCCGGTGGCCAGTTCGCCGCCGTTGACCCAGATGAAGGGCATGGCGCCGTACGTGTAGGCGCCGCCGACCGCGATTCCGTACAGGCCGGGCTCGGCGGCCCTGGCCTTCTTGGCGGTGGACGCCAGTTCGGCCAGCGACGTGGGGGCCTCCAGGCCCAGTTCACCGAAGACGTCGGTGCGGTAGTAGAGGGCGCGTACGCCGACGAAGTAGGGGGCGCCGTAGACCTTTCCGTCCACGGTGACCGACTGGCGGGCGGTGGGGTCGGTGTCCCTGGCCTCGTCCCAGGCCGCGAAGTCCGCACTCACGTCGGCGAGTCCGCCGTCCTTCACGTACCCGGCGGTGTCGGTGTTGCCGAACTCGATGACGTCGGGGGCGCTCTCCGGGTCGTTGAAGGCGGCCTTGATGCGCTGGGCACGGGTCTCGACGGGGATGTACTCGACGGCGACCTCCGTGTCCTCGTGCGCCTTCTCGAAGCCGGCCAGGACGGTGTCGACGACCTCTTCCTTCGGCTTGTTGTTGACCTCCTGGAAGAGCCAGACGCGCAGGGTTCCGCTCTTCTCGTCCTCGCCGGAGGAGGAGTTGTCGGACGTCTGGGGGGCGCATGCGGTCGCTGCGACCACGGCGGCGGCCAGCAGTACGGCCAGGCGGGGGGCGAGCTTCATGGAGTGTTCCTCCGGACGTGCGTTGCAACATATGCAATGACGGTTTCGCTCTGCACAACAAGCAGGAGATTAGGGACCGGATGAACCTGTCCACAAGAGGTCTGAACCAGTTCGTGACGCACGAAGGCCCCCGGAGTGCGCGCGGGCACACTCCGGGGGCCTTCGGGAAGATCCGAGAGGACTGTCCGGGCAGAAGCGCTACTTCTTGTCGCCGCCCTTGCCCTCGTCCCCGCCCCCGCTCATGGACTCGTAGATCTCCTTGCACATGGGGCACACGGGATACTTCTTCGGGTCGCGGCCCGGCACCCAGACCTTGCCGCACAGCGCCACGACGGGCGTGCCGTCGAGGGCGCTCGCCATGATCTTGTCCTTCTGGACGTAATGCGCGAAGCGCTCGTGATCACCGTCGCCGTGGGACGTCTGCGGCGTCGGCTCGACGAGGGTCCCCGTACCAGTCCCGCGCTCGGGCTCGAGAGTGCTCATAACCGCCAAGGGTACTGAAGCTCACACGCTTCAGTTGAGCGACGGGTCGTCCGGATACGTCGCCACCATCGCCAGGTCGCCCCGCTGCCGGCGCAGGACCTCGCGCCAGAGTCTCTCCGGGAACGGCGAGGAGACGTCGCCGGGCTCGGACTCGACCACGTACCAGGCGCCCTCGGTCAGCTCGTCCTCCAGCTGCCCGGGCCCCCATCCGGCGTACCCGGCGAAGATCCGCAGGGCGCCCACGGCGGACGCCAGCAGCTCCGGCGGCGCCTCCAGGTCCACCAGGCCGATCGCGCCGTGCACCCGGCGCCAGCCCAGCGGCGCCCGCTCGCCCGACGCCCCGCCGGGGACGACGGCGACACCGAGGGCCGAGTCCAGCGACACCGGGCCGCCCTGGAAGACGACGCCCGGCTCGCCGGCCAGGCCCGCCCAGTCCTCCAGGATGTCGCCCACGTCGACCGGCGTGGGACGGTTGAGGACGACACCGAGGGAGCCCTCCTCGTCGTGGTCGAGGAGGAGCACCACCGCACGCTCGAAGTTCGGGTCCGCCAGGGCGGGCGTTGCCACGAGCAGCCGCCCCGTGAGCGAGGACACCTCGGTCATGCCAGACATGATCCCGCATGTTCCCCTCCCGTGGGGAGGCAATCGGAGGCACGGGAGTGAACACGCCCCCGCGCACGCCCCTCGGCCGTGACCCCCCGTACGCGCCGGTGAACACCGCGTGTTGTGACAAATCCATGACGTTGTCCGACCGTGCGGAGGCGCACTGAAGGGGGGTACAAGACGATTACCCTTTCCCTTCTGGCCCCTGCCCAACCCCACGGAACGCGAGATTCATGACCGTCAACGGCGCTGATGACGTACTGCTTGTCCACGGCGGGACCCCGCTGGAGGGCGAGATCCGGGTCCGCGGGGCGAAGAACCTCGTGCCGAAGGCCATGGTGGCCGCCCTGCTGGGCAGTGCGCCGAGCCGGCTGCGCAACGTGCCGGACATCCGCGACGTGCGGGTCGTACGCGGACTGCTGCAGCTGCACGGGGTGACCGTCCGTCCGGGTGAGGAACCCGGCGAGCTGGTGATGGACCCGACCCACGTGGAGAGCGCGAACGTCGCCGACATCGATGCCCACGCGGGCTCGTCGCGCATCCCGATCCTGTTCTGCGGCCCGCTGCTGCACCGCCTCGGGCACGCCTTCATCCCCGGTCTGGGCGGCTGCGACATCGGCGGCCGGCCCATCGACTTCCACTTCGACGTGCTGCGGCAGTTCGGCGCGACGATCGAGAAGCGGGCGGACGGCCAGTACCTGGAGGCTCCGCAGCGGCTGCGCGGTACGAAGATCAACCTGCCGTACCCGTCCGTCGGCGCGACCGAGCAGGTCCTGCTGACCGCCGTGCTCGCCGAGGGCGTCACGGAGCTGTCCAACGCGGCCGTGGAGCCGGAGATCGAGGACCTGATCTGCGTCCTGCAGAAAATGGGCGCGATCATCGCGATGGACACCGACCGCACGATCCGCGTCACCGGCGTGGACGAGCTGGGCGGCTACGCCCACCGGGCCCTCTCGGACCGCCTGGAGGCCGCCTCCTGGGCGTCGGCCGCGCTGGCGACCGAGGGCAACGTCTACGTCCGGGGCGCCCAGCAGCGCTCGATGATGACGTTCCTGAACACCTTCCGGAAGGTGGGCGGCGCCTTCGAGATCGAGGACGAGGGCATCCGCTTCTGGCACCCGGGCGGCCGGCTGAAGTCCATCGCCCTGGAGACGGACGTGCACCCCGGCTTCCAGACCGACTGGCAGCAGCCGCTGGTGGTCGCGCTGACGCAGGCGACGGGGCTGTCCATCGTGCACGAGACGGTCTACGAGTCCCGGCTGGGCTTCACCTCCGCGCTCAACCAGATGGGCGCCCACATCCAGCTCTACCGCGAGTGCCTGGGCGGCTCCCACTG
The DNA here is from genome assembly GCF_043200575.1 of Streptomyces sp. NPDC048392. Lineage (NCBI taxonomy): Bacteria > Bacillati > Actinomycetota > Actinomycetes > Kitasatosporales > Streptomycetaceae > Streptomyces > Streptomyces sp. NPDC048392. The sequence continues at coordinate 75,416 of NZ_JBICYB010000004.1, read as the reverse complement.
CCGCTTCGGCCAGCGCAACTTCCTGCACTCGGCCGTGGTGTCCGGCCCGACCAAGCTGGAGGGGGCCGACCTGGTCATCCCCGACCTGCGCGGCGGCTTCTCGTACCTGATCGCCGCCCTCGCCGCCCAGGGCACCTCCCGGGTCCACGGCATCGACCTGATCAACCGGGGCTACGAGAACTTCATGGAGAAGCTCGTGGAGCTGGGCGCGAAGGTCGAGCTGCCGGGCAAGGCACTGGGCTGACCGCGGCACGTACGCCGATGGGGCGGCCACCCGGACTCGGGTGGCCGCCCCATCGGCGTTACGGAGCAGCGTCCCTGCGAGGGGCGCGGGGGACTGCGCGACCAGCCGCGTCCGGCCCGCGGCCGCGCACGGCCCGCGGGCCGGACGGACGGTCCGCGCAGTTCCCCGGCGCTCGATGCGGAGCGATTACTTGCCCTTGGCGGCTTCCTTGAGCTTGGAGCCCGCGGAGACCTTGACGCTGTAGCCGGCCGGGATCTGGATCGGCTCGCCGGTCTGCGGGTTGCGGGCGGTGCGAGCGGCACGGTGGGTGCGCTCGAAGGTCAGGAAGCCGGGGATGGTGACCTTCTCGTCGCCCTTGGAGACGATGTCGCCGACAACCTCGGCGAACGCGGCCAGCACGGCGTCGGCGTCCTTGCGAGTCACCTCGGCGCGGTCGGCCAGCGCGGCCACCAGCTCACTGCGGTTCATGTTGTTACTCCCGTGTTCTTCTTGCCATTGAGGCGTGCCACGCGGCGGAGCCGCATGTTGGGCACAGCGATGCCGATGCTGCCAGGGCCCTCTGACATTCCCCGGACCCGGGTCGGTCGTCAGACCCTCGCGCCCAGGGAGGCATCCTGCCTCCACCTGCGGCGGTAAAGCCAATCCGGCACCCCCAGGAGTCGTGAGAACACCCTTGGGAGTCACACGCCGAGAGGGCCTGAGCCTTGCGCAACCCTAGAGGGCGACCCGAGGCCCGACATCCCGCGACGCGCCGGTGGGGCGGCCCCGCCGTGGTGATCCTCACCACCACGCCACAGGCCGCCTTCCCCGGCCGGGGGAACCTACGCCACCACTCCGGCGGCCTTCGCCGCCTCTCGCACGGCGCCCGCGACGGCACCGGCGACCTTGTCGTTGAAGACGCTGGGGATGATGTAGTTCGGGTTGATCTCGTCCTCGGTCACCACGTCCGCGAGGGCGTGCGCGGCGGCCAGCATCATCTCGGTGTTGACCGTGCGGGACTGGGCGTCCAGCAGACCGCGGAAGACACCCGGGAAGACCAGCACGTTGTTGATCTGGTTCGGGAAGTCCGAGCGGCCGGTGGCGACGACCGCGGCCGTCCGGCGGGCGATCGCCGGGTCGACCTCGGGATCGGGATTCGCGAGCGCGAACACGATGGCGCCCTCGGCCATGGCGGCCACGTCCTCGCCGTCGAGGACGTTGGGGGCGGAGACGCCGATGAAGACGTCCGCGCCGTGCACGGCCTCCTTGAGGGTGCCGGTGAGGCCCTCGGGGTTGGTGTTGTCGGCGATCCAGCGCAGGGCCGACCCGGGCGCGGCGTCCACCAGGTCGGCGCGGCCGGCGTGCACGACGCCGTGGATGTCGGCGACGACGGCGTTCTTGACGCCCGCGGCGATCAGCAGCTTGAGGATGGCCGTACCGGCGGCGCCCGCGCCGGACATGACGACCCGTACGTTCTCGATGGGCTTGTCGACGACGCGCAGGGCGTTGGTCAGGGCGGCGAGGACGACGATGGCGGTGCCGTGCTGGTCGTCGTGGAAGACGGGGATGTCGAGGGCCTCGCGCAGCCGGGCCTCGATCTCGAAGCAGCGCGGCGCGGAGATGTCCTCCAGGTTGATGCCGGCGAAGCCCGGGGCGATGGCCTTGACGATCTCGACGATCGCGTCGGTGTCCTGGGTGTCCAGGCAGAGCGGCCAGGCGTCGATGCCGGCGAACCGCTTGAACAGGGCCGCCTTGCCCTCCATCACCGGCAGCGCGGCCTTCGGGCCGATGTTGCCGAGGCCGAGCACCGCCGAACCGTCCGTCACGACCGCAACGGAGTTGCGCTTGATCGTGAGGCGGCGGGCGTCCTCGGGGTTCTCGGCGATCGCCATGCAGACCCGCGCCACGCCGGGCGTGTAGATCATGGACAGGTCGTCGCGGTTGCGGATGGGGTGCTTGGACGCCATCTCGATCTTGCCGCCGAGGTGCATGAGGAAGGTACGGTCGGAGACCTTGCCCAGGTTGACGCCCTCGACGCCGCGCAGCTGCTCCACGATCTCGTCGGCGTGGGAGGTCGAACCGGCCGCGATGGTGACGTCGATACGGAGCTTGTCGTGGCCGGAGGCCGTGACGTCGAGGCCGGTGACCGAGCCGCCTGCGGACTCGACCGCGGTGGTGAGCTGCGAGACCGCGGTCCCGCCCGCGGGCACCTCCAGTCGGACCGTCATCGAGTAGGAGACGCTGGGCGCCGTTGCCATGGCCGACTTCCTCTGCTTTCACCGTGTAACTGGGTTGTGCCGTCCGATCGTCGCACCTACCACTGAGTACGTGGTAGCCACCCCGGATTGCGAACTTTTTGTTCGTGGCACTTTCGGAAAACGACTTCCACCATACGAGAAGTGGCCCGTCGGGGGAAGGGCCCGCCGGAACACCCGGGCAGGACGCGGCCCGGCCACGCAAGGAACCCGCGGGACGGGAATTGTCTTGCGGGGATCGTTTGTTACCTTGGACGTGGCACCGGCTCGATCCAAGCCCCCGGGCCCAACCATCGTCGCTACGAGCGACCACTTGCCGCGAGGCGAGCATGGCGGGCCGGTGCCGCTCAGACGAAGAGAAGACGAGAGGCCCGCGCCGCCGGACGGCGCGGGCCTCTCGCATTGCTCCCCCGCATGCCGAGCCGGTGCCCCGGCCCGGTGCGCTCAGTCGCGGAGCAGGTCCGGCACCCCCGCGGCGTCCGGCTCGTCCCGCTCGCACGAGACGACCGTCAGCTGCTGGGTGGCCCGGGTCAGGGCGACGTACAGCACGCGCAGGCCGGCGGGCGACTCGTCGGCGATCTCGGCCGGGGAGACGACGACCGTGGCGTCGTACTCCAGGCCCTTCGCCTCCAGGCTGCCCAGCGCGACCACCCGGTCACCGAGCCCGGCCAGCCAGCGCCGGGCCTCCTCGCGCCGGTTCATGGCGACCACGACGCCGACGGTGCCGTCCACGAGGCCGAGCAGCCGGTCCGCCTCCGCCCGGACCGTCCGGGCGAGGGAGTCCCGCACCACCGTGAAGCGCGGCTCCACACCGGTCGAGCGCACGGCCGTCGGCGACTCGGAGCCCGGCATGGCGAGGGCGAGCACCCTGGCGGCCAGCTCGGCGATCTCGGCCGGGTTGCGGTAGTTCACGGTCAGCTCGAAGCGGCGGCGCGGTCGGGTGCCCAGGGCCTCGTCACGGGCCTGGGCCGCCTCGTCGGGGTCGGACCAGGAGGACTGGGCCGGGTCGCCGACGACGGTCCACGTGGCGTGCCGGCCGCGGCGGCCGACCATCCGCCACTGCATGGGCGTGAGGTCCTGCGCCTCGTCGACGATGACGTGCGCGTACTCGGTGCGTTCCTGGGCCAGCCGCTCGGCGCGCTCCCACTGGGTCTCCTCGCGCTGCGGCATCAGCTCCTCCAGGCCGGTGAGCTGGTCCAGCGGGTCCGCCTCGCGCTGCTTGCGGGGCCGGGCCGGGGTGCCGACGATCGCCTGGAGCTCGTCGAGCAGGGCGATGTCGTGCACGGAGCGGCCCTCGCGCCGCAGTGAACGGGCCACCTTGCGGACCTCGCCCGGGTTCAGGACACGCCGGGCCCAGCGGCCGAGGCGCCGCTCGTCCGCCATGGCCGCCAGCACGGCCCCCGGGGTCAGCTCCGGCCACCAGGCGTCCAGGAAGCCGGTGAAGGAGTCCTCGGCGCTGACGTCCTCGTCGAAGGAGGAGCGCAGCTCGGCCGCCAGCTCGGGGTCGGTGTGCCGGGCCCCGGCGCCCGACCTCTCCCACAGCGCGTCCAGGAGCAGGCGTCGGGCGCGGGGGCGCAGCAGGTTGACGGGCGCGGTGCCGCCGAGGACGGTGCGGCGGATGCCGTCCAGCTCCCCGGCCTCCAGTTCGAGGCGGCGGCCGAAGGCGACGACCCTCAGCAGGGTCGGCGAGCCGGCCGGCTCCAGCGCTCCGCGCGCGGCCCTGCGCAGCACCCTGAGCATGCGGGAGGAGCCCTTGGCACGGGCGGTGGCCGGGGAGTCGTACAGCGTGGCCTCGGCGCCCTCGACCAGGGAGCCGATCGCGCGGATGGCGACCTGGCCCTCCTCGCCGAGGGAGGGCAGTACGCCCTCGGTGTACGCCACGAGCAGCGGCGTCGGCGAGACGATGAGGATGCCGCCCGCGTACCGGCGCCGGTCCTGGTAGAGGAGGTACGCCGCCCGGTGCAGGGCGACGGCGGTCTTGCCGGTGCCGGGGCCGCCCTCGACGTAGGTCACGGAGGCGGCGGGGGCGCGGATCACCTGGTCCTGCTCGGCCTGGATGGAGGCCACGATGTCCCGCATGGAGTGCGTACGGGCCTGGCCGAGGGCGGCCATCAGGGCGCCGTCGCCGACGACGGCCAGCTCCTCGCCGTCCAGGCGGGCCGTGATCCCGGGCCGCATGAGGTCGTCCTCGACGCCGAGGACGCGCCGCCCCTTGGAGCGGATCACCCGGCGGCGCACGACCCGGCCCGGGTCGACCGGCGTGGACCGGTAGAAGGGGGCGGCGGCGGGCGCCCGCCAGTCGACGACCAGGGGGGCGTAGTCCTCGTCCAGGACGCCGATGCGGCCGATGTGCAGGGTCTCGGCGATGTCGGCGGTGTCGTCGGGCCGCAGGGCGCCCTCGGCGGGCTCCACGGCCGTGTACGCGCCGTCCGGGCCCTTCTTGCCGTCCTTGCCCGGGAGCAGGTCGATGCGGCCGAACAGGAAGTCCTCGAACTCGTTGTTCAGGCGGTTGAGGTGGATGCCGGCCCGGAAGACCTGCGCGTCCCGTTCGGCCAGGGCGCCGGGCGTGCCGACGTGGCCGCGCTGGGCGGCGTCGTGCATGAGGAACTCCGCCTCGTGGATCTTCTCCTCGAGGCGGCGGTACACCCGGTCCAGGTGTGCCTGTTCCACGTTGATCTCTCGGTCCCGTACGGAGTCCTCCCGTACGGAATCCTCCCGTGCGGAGTCGTGCACCGAGTCGACCGCTGAGTCCTGTTGAGCCTGTGCGGCCACCGGGCCCCCTTCTGACGTGCTGGGCAGCCGTCAAAAATACGCGAAGGGGGCCCGGGAAGCTACGGCGCGCCTGGAGCGGGCCTCAGGGCCCGTCTTTTGGACGGACCCTACGCGTCGACCTCCACCAGTCGCTTCCCGTCGAAGGTCATGACCTCGAAGTGGGCGATCTGGTTGGGCTCGAAGGCGGCGCCGCCGTGCACGTAGAGCGGTTTTTTTGCCTTGTCGGTGGTGGCGTCCGGGATGCCGTAGCCCCAGTCGGGGACCGTCCAGGAGGTGAGCGTCTCCCGCTCGCCGTTCTTGCCGACGGCGATCAGGGAGCACTTCTGGGGGCCCTTGAGGTTCTTGAGCTCCAGGACCGTCTCGGTGCCCCAGGCCTTCTTCTCCAGGGCCACGGTCGCGCTGACCCGGGTGGCCGGGTCGGTGGCGGTGACCCGGTCCGGCATGGCGGCGAAGGCGGACTCGGCGGGGCTCGCGGCCTGCTGCGACGACTCGGTCCTGCGGCCGCCGCCGGTGTCGTCACCGCCACCGCCGCCCGTGGTCGCCACGGCGGCGAACGGGCCGCCGATGATCAGCGCGGCCGCGGTGCCCACCAGGTAGAAGTTGCGGCGGCGTTTGCTCGCACGGCGTTCGGCGACCTCGTCGACGAGCTTCTCCGAGAGCCGCGGGCCCGGCCTGGCGGTCAGCGACTCGGCGATCGCGGGCGTACCGGTGCCGGGCAGGTCCGCGAGCGCGGCCATCATCGGCTCCATGCCGGCCAGCTCGTCGAGCTGCTGGGCGCACCACTCGCAGGTGGCGAGGTGGGCCTCGAAGGCCGTCGCCTCCGCGTCGTCGAGAATCCCGAGGGCGTAGGCGCCGACGGTCTCGTGCTCGTTCGGCGCCGGTGATCCCTCCATGGGGACAGGATTACCCGTGTCCCCCGGGCCGAATCCCTGAACTCCCCCGTACCCGCTCATCACGCCGTCACCCCCCGCTCCTCCAGAGCCAGCTTCATCGAACGCAGGGCGTAGAACACCCGGGAGCGAACGGTGCCGCTGGGTATGCCCAGTGTCTGCGCCGCCTCGTTGACGGTACGCCCCTTGAAGTACGTCTCGACGAGAACCTCCCGGTGAGCCGGGGTCAGGTCGTCGAGCGCGTCCGACAGCGTCATCAGCCACAGCGCCTTGTCGATCTCGTCCTCCGCGGGGATGACCTCCAGCGGCGACGGATCGACCTCCTGCGGCCGGGCCTGCCGGCTGCGGTGGCCGTCGATGACGATGCGCCGGGCGACCGTCACCAGCCAGGGGCGTACCGATCCGGTCGCACGGTTGAGCTGACCGGCGTTCTTCCAGGCACGGATGAGCGTCTCCTGGACGACGTCCTCGGCGCGCTGGCGGTCCCCCGCGACCAGCCGCAGCACGTAGGCCAGCAAGGGGCCGGCGTGCTCGCGGTACAGCGCGCGCATCAGCTCCTCGTCGGGTTCCGGGGACGACTGCGACATGCGATGTCGGGCCCTCGCACCACGTTCATTGGCCACGACGGAATCCTTGCGCACGCCCACCTCCGATGTCCGGGGGTTCCCCCAGTCGGTCGCTCGCCCATTCGGTACGGACGCGAACTGCGGTGTGTTCAAAGCGGGATGAGAGTTTTCCCGGGGGTGGCGTGACGAGAGGGACACGGCAGCACATAACCGCCCCTTTCTCTTCACCTTTCTGTCACGCGGACACCGACGAAACCCCCGGCCGCCCGGCCCCCGCAGGCGCGGTTCAGCGGGCGAGGGCGGCGCGGCGGCGGTGCCGGGCGACGCGCTCGCGGTTGCCGCAGATCTCGCTGGAGCACCAGCGCCGGCGGCGGCCGCGGGAGGTGTCCACGTAGACGATGGGGCAGTTGTCGCCCGCGCACTGCCTCAGGCTCGCCCGCGCGACGGGGTCGGTGAGCAGCTCCACGGTGTCCCGGGCGAGAGCGCCGAGCAGCGCCGCGCACTGCGGCGGCCCGGTCAGCCGCCGCACCAGCGCGCCGTCCTCACCGGGGACCGCGCGGGGTGCGGGGGGTGCGGCGAGGGCGAGTTCGTTGACGCGGGCGAGCGCGAGCTCGTACGGGTGGGTGCGGGGGACCGGCCGGGTACGCACCAACCTCGCGGTCTCGCCGCGCAGTTCCCGGAAGCCGGTCAGCCAGGCGGTGTCGGCGTGGGTCAGCGGGGTGCCGGGCGGGACGAGTCCGGAGCCGGTGATCCAGGCGCGCAGTGCGGCCAGGGAACCGAGGCGTTCCACGGGGTGGGTGGTGGCGATGAGGTCCAGACAGATCCGCCCGGTGTCGAACCGCAGCTCGTACGGGTCGGTGGCCGTACCCAGTGCCATGTTCCTGTCACCGCCTAGGGCTTGCCCGGCGAGGCGCGGGCTGGGAAGGGGAGCAGGTGGACCGCTTGTGGACCGTTCCCTCTACAGTGCCTGCCCGCACCCGCGGCCGGAACCCCTCGTACCGCTCCCGCGTGGCCGCTTGCGGATGCGCCCGCGCGCCGGGCCGTGGCGTGGGGACGGGTGACGCGGGCGACGCCGGTGACGCGGTGACGCCGGTGACGCGGTGACGCCGGTGACGCCGGTGACGCCGGAGGAGAAACGGCGGACGTCGACGCGGGAGGTACCGCACCCGGCCGGGCGTTGGGTGTCCGGCGTACCCGTCCGGCGACCGCCGCACGCGCCCTCGCGGCCGACCGGTGCCGAGCTGCCGGGCGCGCGGGGAGGACGCGCCGTGTCTCAGCCGTCCGTGTACTTGGCGTCCGTCGCCGGATCGAGGGCCAGGCGGTAGCCGCGTTTCACCACCGTCTGGATCAGCTTCGGGGCGCCGAGGGACGTGCGCAGGCGGGCCATCGCCGTCTCCACGGCGTGTTCGTCGCGGCCGGTGCCCGGCAGGGCGCGCAGCAGCTCAGCGCGGGGCACGACCCAGCCCGGCCGCCGGGCGAGGGCCCGCAGCAGGGACATGCCGGCCGGCGGTACGGCCCGCAGCTCCCCGCCGACGAGCACCGCGTGCCCGCGGATCTCCAGCCGGTACCCGGCGACCGGCAGGGCACGGGCGCGGGCCGGCAGTTCCTTGCAGAGCAGTTGGACGAGGGGCCCGAGCCGGAAGCGTTCGGGCTGGACCGTGTCGACACCGTGCGCCTGGAGCGGCACCGCGGTGACCGGACCGACGCAGGCGGGCAGCACGTCGTGGCCGAAGGCGGCGAGCAGTTCCGGCAGCAGGCCCCGCTCCTCGGCCCGCCCCAGCAGGGACACCGCGGCGGGCGCGCTGGTGAACGTCACGGCGTCCACGCCCCGCGACACGGCGGCGTCCAGCAGCCGGTCCACGGGGCCGATGTCCTCCGGTGGCAGCCACCGGTACACGGGCACGCCCACCACCTCGGCGCCGCCCTCCCGCAGCGCCTCCACGAACCCCGGCAGCGGCTCACCGTGCAGCTGTACGGCGATCCGGCGGCCCGTGACGCCCTGCTCCAGGAGCCGGTCGAGCACCTCCGCCATGGACTCGGAGGCCGGTGACCACCGCTCCGTCAGCCCCGCGGCCCGGACCGCCCCCTTGACCTTGGGGCCGCGCGCCAGCAGCTCGACCGCGCGCAGCCGCTCCAGCAGGGCGTCACCGAGCCCCCAGCCGTCGGCCGCCTCGACCCAGCCCCGGAACCCGATGGCGGTGGTGGCGACGACGACGTCCGGGGCCCGGTCGATGAGCTGCTTGGTCGCGGCCATCAGCTCGCTGTCGTCGGCGAGCGGCACGATCCGCAGCGCGGGTGCGTGCTGGACTGCGGCACCGCGCCGCTGGAGCAGCGCGCCCAGTTCGTCGGCCCGGCGGGCGGCGGTCACGCCCACGGTGAAGCCGGCCAGGGGGCCGTGCTCGGGTCGCCGCTGTTCGTCGTCCACGTCGCCCACGTCGTCCATCGTTCGCCGCGCTCCGATCCGTTCACGCCCATGTGCACAGTCACGTGGCGACCGAGCCTGTCAACAGTGCGTGACGGGCTCGGTTCCGCCTCATGTCACCAGTGTTACGTCAGACCTCGGCATGGCTGAGCAGCGCCTTCGACACCGCCGGACTCGCCGGGTCCTCGTTCCGGACGGTGGGACGGCGAACGTATACCGCCCAGGTCACCGCGATGCACACCGCGTAGAAGGCGAGGAAGGCGACGAAGGCACCGGTACCCGAACCGGAGGAGAGGAAGGACTGCCGGAAGGCGAGATTGATGCCGACGCCGCCCAGACCGCCCACCGCGCCGATCAGTCCCATGGACGCGCCCGACAGCCGCCGCCCGTGCAGTACGGCCCGCTCGCCCCTCAGCCCCCGGGCCAGCGCCTTGGAGTGGAAGATGCCGGGAATCATCCTGAACGTCGAACCGTTGCCGAGCCCACTGAGCACGAACAGCACCACGAACACGGTCACGAACAGAGCCAGGGACCTCTCCATGCCGGCCAGGACGAGGACCCCGGTGGCGACGGCCATCGCGACGAAGTTCCAGAGCGTGATGCTCGAACCGCCGTACCGGTCGGCGAGCCTGCCGCCCAGCGGACGGACGAGGGACCCCAGCAGCGGGCCGATGAACGTGAGATACGCCGCCTGCAGCGGCGTCCGCCCGAACTGGGCCGTCAGCACCTGCCCGAAGGCGAAGCTGTAGCCGATGAACGAGCCGAAGGTCCCGACGTACAGCACTGACATGATCCAGGTGTGGGCGTCCCTGGCCGCGTCCTTGGCGGCACCGGTGTCGTTCTTCACCGTGGTGAGGTTGTCCATGAAGAGCGCGGCGAGGACGACGGCCACCAGGATCAGCGGGATGTAGATGCCGAGGAGGAGCCTCGGCCCGCCGCTCGCCCCGATGATGGCGAGCGCGACGAGCTGGATGACCGGTACACCGACGTTGCCGCCACCGGCGTTGAGGCCGAGCGCCCAGCCCTTCTCCCGGAGAGGGAAGAAGGCGTTGATGTTGGTCATGGAGGACGCGAAGTTGCCGCCTCCGATGCCCGCCAACAGCCCGACCAGCAGGAATGTCGAGAAGGACGTCCCCGGCTCCATCACGTAGAAGGCCGCAAGCGTCGGGACGAGCAGCATGCCCGCCGAGATCACCGTCCAGTTGCGACCGCCGAAGATCGCGACGGCGAACGTGTACGGCACCCGCACGACGGCGCCGACCAGCGTCACCACGGACGTCAGCAGGAATTTGTCGGCCGGTGTCAGCCCGTACTCCGGGCCCATGAAGAGCACCAGTACGGACCACAGCGTCCAGACGGAGAACCCGATGTGCTCGGAGAGAACGGAGAAGAACAGATTGCGCCGAGCGGTCCGCTCCCCCGTCTCCTTCCAGAAGGTCTCGTCCTCGGGGTCCCAATGCTCGATCCAGCGTCCGCCAGGGACTTTCATCGCGCCTCCACGGTGCTCCACAGCTCGGTTCCCAAGAAGCTAGGGAGAGCGCGTTTCGGGCCGGTGGGGCTGTGGATGACCGGAAGGGAACGTTGCTCTCACCCGGCGCCTGCGCGGGCCGAGAGATCGCGGTCAGCCTTGCGGGGAGTGCGGCTGCCCGTGCGGGTTCTGCTGCGGGTGGGCCTGCGGCGGGTACGGCTGCCGCTCCTGCGGCGACGCGTACGGCTGCGGCGACGCGTACGGCTGCGGCGACGCGTACGGCTGCGGGGCCTGCTGCGGCGGGTAGGGCCGCGGGGCCTGCTGAGGTGCGTCATGCTGCTGGGGCTGGGCGTACGGCTGCTGCGGCTGCGGGGCGTAGGGCTGCGGGGCCCGCTGGGGCGGGCAGGGCTGCTGCGGATGACCGTACGGCTGCTGCTGCGGCTGGGCGGCGTACTGGCCGGGGAGCGGATGTCCGTAACCCCAGGGCGGCAGGTAGCGCACCCGCCCCTCCTCGTCGGCCACCGGCATGAACCCGGCGGCCCGCAGCCGGGCCGCGAACTTCGCGTTGCGCTTGCGGGTGACGAGCAAGCCGACGCCCAGGAGGGCCAGGACCAACAGCCAGACGACCGCGGCGACGACGAAGTCGCCGGACGAGCCGCCCGCGCGGTAGGCGAGGACCACACAGCCGACGGTGACGCCGAGGGCGCCGTACCCCATCCGCTTCTCGGCGTTCTTGCCGGTGAGGTCGAAGTTGATCCGCGCCTTGAGGAGTTCGAAGGCGTCCGGCACGAGCGGCGGCACCGACACCCCGTCACCGGCGTTCGGATACTGCGCCCAGTTCTGCGCCGCCCGGGTCCGGGCCTGCGGGCCGGGATCGGGGACGAGCAGCATGGTGAGCGAGGCGTTGTTCCCGCCGCCCTGGCGCACGTCGGCGTACTCGTACCCGAACTGCTGGGCGACGAAGGCGAGTCTGGCGAGCTTCTTCACGGACGCCATCGGGCTGGTGAGCTGGACCGGCTCCCCGCTCGCCATCAACCGCAGCATCTTCCGCGTCTGCCGCTTGCTCATCCCGCCCGCTCCCCCTGACCGGCTCGCGCCACTGTGTTCACTTGCGCAACCGGGGCAGTCTCGCACGGAGGGCCGACACGCGTCAGCTCCGGTGTGCCGCCCGGGCCCGGCCCGTGGGCTGCTTCCGCGCGGGGCGCTTCCCGCCGCCGTCCGGCCACAGCTGGGGCTTGCGCTTGGCGGCCACGTCCTCCATCCAGCCGAACCAGACGATGCAGCTCCCGATCAGCAGCCAGGCGATGACCAGGACCGGCCAGGCACTCTCCAGCAGCCACGGGACGTGCTCGTAGAGGACGTCGAAGCCCCACAGCTGGTCCCACAGGGTGGCCGCGACGAGGATGCAGACGTTGTGCCACAGGTAGATCGTCACGGCGCGCGAGTTGAGCAGGGTGATCAGCCGGTCCCAGCGTCGCAGCCGGCGCGGCCACTCCGTCCACGACGGACTGACGTGCAGGAGCAGCAGGACCGTGGCGAAGGACCAGACGGCCTGCGCGAAGGGGATGGAGTCGAGGTCGTACCCGGTCTTGAAGCCCTCCCGGAAGGCGTACCAGAGGCCCACAGCCGCGATCACCGGTGCCATCGAGGGCACGACGTAGCGCGGCAGCCGCTTCAGGACGCCTTCCTGGTGGGCCATGCCCAGGACCCAGCAGGCCCCGAAGGTGCTGAAATCCGTCAGCGCCGAGGGGAACCGCTCGCCCGGCAGGTTGAGGTAGCCGAACTGGAAGGCGGCCGACAGCGCGAGCGGCGCCAGGATCGTCAGCCACGGCAGGGCCCGCAGCGCGCGCAGCAGTACCGGGGAGAGCAGGACGTACCAGAGGTAGGCGCGGATGTACCACAGCGGACCGGCGAGTTCCGAGGCCCAGTCCTCGCCCAGGATGCCGTGGATGCCCGGCAGCCCCTCGGCGAACGGCGGGTCGCTCAGCGGCAGGATCCAGAAGGCGAGGTGGAGCCACCAGAAGCCCGGGTGCCCGTCGTCGTTCGGTCCCCAGCCCTGCAGCACCATGCCGGTCACGCCCACGACGCCCAGCAGCCACAGCGGCGGCAGCAGACGGCGCATGCGGCTGCGGACGACCTGGACGGCCGGGCGCTTGAGGGAGCGCGCCATCAGGTTGCCCGCGAGGGCGAACATCACGCCCATGGACGGGAACACCACCGGCAGCCAGGCCCAGCCCATCAGGTGGTAGAGGACCACGCGGAAGAGGGCCACGGCCCGCAGCAGGTCGAAGTAACGGTCGCGGACGGGAGCGCGCCGTGCCTGCTGCTGGGGCATGGCCGGCGCCGCGGGACGGGCAGGCACGGGAGGGCCGGCCGGTGCGGTCCGTGCGGCCGAGTCCGCGCCGACGGGAGGATACGGGGGCGGTGCGGTCACGTGCGGGACTCTCCGGGTCGGGGCGGCGGTGGCCGGGGCGGCGGGCGTCGGCCGCGTCGGGTCGAACGGCGGGGTGGTCATCCGACCGGCCTCCCGTCCACGGCACCGGACCGCCGCTGGGACACGACGCCGTCGGCTCCGGGCGGCGGCGCGGACACGCCGCCGCTGCGCCGCAGCTTCTGCCAGCGCAGCCGGCCGCCGGTGAGCGCCGTGATCCAGGACTGGAGCAGCACCACGTACATGATCTGGCGGTACAGGATCTGCTGGAGGGGCAGCGAGATGAGCGGGGTCAGCGGTTCCCGGTCGAGCCGGAAGGCGAAGGCCGCGCAGACCGCCTGGATGGCCAGGACGCCCAGCCACGCCATGACCGTCTCCTCGGTCGGCCCGAAGACGAGGCCGTAGAGCAGGAAGACGTCGATCAGCGGGGCCAGCAGCGGCGCCACGATCATGAACAGGGAGACGAAGGGCAGGCCCACGCGGCCGAAGCGGCCCGAGGAGCCCTTCTCGATCACCGCGCGGCGGTGCTTCCAGATGGCCTGCATGGTGCCGTACGACCAGCGGTAGCGCTGGGACCACAGCTGCTGCACGGACTCCGGGGCCTCGGTCCAGGCGCGGGCGTTCTCGGCGTAGACCACCCGCCAGCCGGCCCTGTGCAGCGCCATGGTGACGTCGGTGTCCTCGGCGAGCGTGTCGTCGCTCATGCCGCCGATGGGCTGCAGGGCGGAGCGGCGGAAGGCGCCGACCGCGCCGGGGATGGTCGGCATGCAGCCGAGGATGTCGTACATCCGGCGGTCCAGGTTGAAGCCCATCACGTACTCGATGTGCTGCCAGGCGCCGATGAGGCTGTCCTTGTTGCCGACCTTCGCGTTGCCTGCCACGGCGCCCACCTTCGGGTCGCCGAAGGGCTGGACGAGTTCGCGGACGGTGGAGGGCTCGAAGACGGTGTCGCCGTCCATCATCACGACGATGTCGTAGCGGGCGTTGGCCAGGCCCCGGTTGAGCGCGGCCGGCTTGCCCGCGTTGAGCTGCCGGATCACCCGGACGCCCGGCAGACCCAGCTTCTCCACGATCCGGGCGGTGCCGTCACTGGAGCCGTCGTCGATGACGATGATCTCGATCGGATGGTCGCTCTCCATGAGGGAGCGGACCGTGTTCTCGATGCACTTGGCCTCGTTGTACGCCGGGACCAGCACGGTGACCGGTTCGGTGACCGCCGGTCCCCAGCGGAAGCGCCGGCGCCGGACCCGGCGGGCGTGGACGCCGGAAAGGAGCAGCATCAGGACGAAGCGCCCGATGACCAGCGTGCCGATGATCGCCAGGCCCACCACCAGGACGTCGGTGAGCCTCTCCGAGGCCTGGACGAGGAAGACCCATGCCTTGCCCTTCCACAGTTCGGCGCCGGCCACCGGGGTCATGGCGCTGGGCGCGTCCAGGGCCTCGGTGAGGTTGTCGAACTCGTAGCCCTTCTTCTTCAGGTCGGGCAGGAACCTGTCCAGGGCCTGCACGGTCTGGTGGCGGTCGCCGCCGGAGTCGTGCATCAGGACGATGGCGCCCTTGCCGCCGTGCGGCGTGGCGCGGCGGATGATCTCGTCCACACCGGGCTTCTGCCAGTCCTCGCTGTCGGTGTTGTTGACGACGGTGATGTAGCCGCGGCTGCCGATGTACTCGGTCACGGGCCAGGACTTGTCGTCCATGGCGTCGGCGAAGGAGGAGTACGGCGGACGGAAGAGCGAGGTGCGGACACCGGCCGCGCCGGTGATCGCCAGCTGGGTCTGCGACAGCTCCCAGTCGATGCGCTTCGCGGACTGGTAGGAGAGGTCGGGGTGGTTGAAGGTGTGCAGGCCCACCTCGTGGCCCTCGTCGACCATGCGCTCGACGAGGTCGGGGTAGCGGGAGGCCATGGTGCCGGTGACGAAGAAGACCGCGTGCGCGTCGTGCTTCTTCAGCACGTCGAGGACGCGCGGTGTCCAGGTCGGGTCCGGGCCGTCGTCGAAGGTGAGGACGAGCCGGTGGTCGGGCACGCTCATGCTCTCGGTGCGGCCGCCGCGGACGTCGATGACCGGGCCGCCCTCCATGATCTTCTCGGGCACGTGGGTGGTGGCGGCGGGCGGCTGGACGCGGTGGTCGGCGAGGATCTCGCTGTGCACGTATCCGCGCAGCATGAGCATCGCGACCAGGGCGACCAGGACCAGCAGCGGAAGCAGCAGACGCAGGGGCAGGCGACGGCGGGAGCCCTCACGGGCGCCGCGCGCGGCCCCGTGACGGCGGGTGCGGGATGCCATCAGAGGGTGTTCTCCGGGGACAGGGAAGGGGACGTGGAGATGTCGCCGGGTTCGGCGACCACGACGGGTTCGCCGGCCGGCCCGGCGACGGGGCCGGGGTCGCTCGCGCCGTTGGCGTTGGTGCCGCCCGTACCCGGGTCGGTGCCCGTGGTGGAGCCGCCGGTGGGTGTGGCCGGGTCGGCCGTGGTGCCGCCGCCCGTCGTGGCCGACGGGTCCGTGGTGGCGGGGGGCGGCGCCTGTGTCGACTGCGTCGGGTCGGGGCCGGTCGCGCCGGTGCCGCCCGGGTTCCGGCCGGTCCCCGGCGCCGACGACTCGGGGACGGCGCTCGTACCGGGCCGGCCCGTGGTGCCGGACGCGCCGGACGTGCCCGAGGCGGGCGCCTCGACGCCCGGCGCGGTGGTCGCGCCGGTGCCGGTCGAGGGCGTGGCCCGCGGGTCGGCGGTGCCGGTGCCGGAGGGCTGCGCAGACTGGGAGGGCAGCGGGGTGGTGTCGACCTGGCCGGCCGGGGCGCCCTCCTCCTGGGCCGGTACGGGCATCCAGGGCGCGTCGGAGTTGCCGGAGAGCAGCGTGGAGACGATGACGACGGCGTAGACCGCGCAGGCGATGCCGACCAGGATGCCCAGCCGGCGGTACAGGCGGCTGCGGCGGCCCGAGGCGTCGACGAAGACGGGCCCCTCGGAGGCCTCCGGGCCGCTCTTGCGGTGTCCGCCGTCGGCCCGCAGGAGTACGCCGTCGCCGAGCTGGACGGCGTCGAGCTGGACCGTCACCTCGTGCGGGTCGTGGGTGTGGCCACCGGCGTCGGCACCCGCGTCGCCGTCCGTGCCCGGGGTCTCCTGCCAGGGGTCGCGGAGTGCGGCGGTGGCGGGGAGGGCGCGGGTGGGAACGGCCGGGGCGGCGGGACCGGCCGACGGGAGGACGTCCGTCCGGTCGGCGTCCGTACCGGTGCCGCGGTGGGCGTGGCCGGGTCCGGGCGGCGGGGCGGCGCCGGGAGCTGCCGTGCCGAACGGGTCGGTCCTCGTGGAGTCGGCCCTCGCCGGGTCGGCCCTCGCCGGGTCGGTCCCGGTCGGACGGGCCCCGCTCGGGGCGGCGTCGTTCGGGACGTTGCCGTACGCGGTGCCGCCGTAGGGGGCGTTGCCGTACGGGGCGTTGCCGTACGGAGCGTTGCCGTACGGAGCGTTGCCGTACGGGGCGTCGGCGGACGAGGCGTCGCCGTACGACGCGTCGGCGGACGACGCGTCGGCGGACGGCGTGCTGCCGTACGGGGCGTTGCCGTTCGGTGTGGCCTCGCCCCGGTTCGCCCCGGCCGGGTCGGTCGTGCCCCAGGTTATCCGTCCCTGAGCCAGCGGATCGGGGCCCAGGCCGCGAGACCCACGGGCTCCGCCCGCCGGGGCACCGTCCCTCGGGCGCCGGCCCGTCCGGTCCGCTATTCGGGAGCCGGGGATCTCCGTCCGGTCGCCGGCGGAACTCCCGTGACGAGGACGGCCCTCACCGGGACTTCCGAACCACCCCGAGTCCGACGCGGGCCCGGTGGTTCCGGTGTGCCCGGACCCGGTGGGTCCACCGGGCCCGCCGGTCGCGGTCATCGGAGGTTCCCCGGCCGATGGGACGGTCCGGGTCGACGGCAGCACCTCGGTGGCCTGGGCATCCTGTCTTGCCTCCGGGAGTTCACGAGCCCCGGACTCGACCTCGGGCCACTCCGGTTGGGCGTCTTCTTGCCATTTCTTCACACGCGCGCACTTCCCCCCACGGAACACTTCCGGGTGCGCGTACGACTCCGAGCACTCGTCGGTCGAACCGGCCCCCACCAGGTTCGAGCGCCCCCTGTATCACACCGTGCTCAGGCAAAGAATGTAGCGCACGCGGAGGATGCGTGGTTGCCGAGTGTCACTTATGGGCGGACATCACAGTCGCGTCGGCGGCCGGAATCCACCCCTCGGCCGGGACCCTGAGCCAACCCTTTTCGGCCGCGACCTGGGATGCCGCCCGGCGCAGCGCGTCGAGCGCCGGATGCACCAGTCCCTTTCGCCAGACCAAGGAAACCGGCGACAGCGGCACGGGGTTGACGAGCGGACGCACCACGGTGGCGGCCATGGCCGGAAAACTCACCACGGCGAGGATCGGATTGCGTGTCTTGTCCATGATGCGTTGGAACTCCTCTTCCCCGATCGCCGGCGGAAGGGGCGGCGCCACGTCGATGCCGCGTCCCGCGAACAGGCGGTGCGCGAGGTCGGTCCACTCCGGCGTGCGCGGGTTGCCGGCCCCGGCGTACACGGTCTCCCCGGCGAGTGCGGACAGCGGCACCTGCGGCAGCCGGGCCAGCGGGTGACCCTCGGGCAGGACGACCGCCATGGGCTCGTGACGCACCGGCTGGTGGGCGAGGCCGGCCCGCAGCGCCGGGGGGAGTCCGGCGAACCGGCCGAAGGAGGCGTCGAGGCGGCCCGCGAGCAGTTCACCGGCGGCGAAGGTCAGTCCGCTCTCGTAGCGGGCCATCAGCTCCTGCTCGGGCGCGAGCGAGCGGGCCCGCTCCAGGACCAGGCGACCGGTGACCAGACCCGGGGAGTTGAGGTCGACCAGCAGCGGGCGGGCCTGTCCGAAGGCGGCCAGCAGTTCGTCCTGCGCCTGCAGGACCCGGCGGGCGTACGGCAGCAGCCGCTCACCGTCGGCCGTCGGCGTCACCTGCCGGGTGGTCCGGACGAAGAGGTCGGCGCCCAACTCGCGCTCCAGTCGCCGCACATCCCGGCTGAGCGCCTGCTGGGCGACGTAGAGGCGGGCGGCGGCGCGGGTGAAGTGCAGTTCCTCGGCGACGGCGACGAAGGCGCGCAGCAGGCGGGGGTCGAGGTGGGCGGGTGCGGGCATCCGGTGAATTTACAACGGGAGTGCGTGAATTGCCACGGAGCAGGTGTTGGACCCCCTGAGCGCCTCCGGGTGACGGTGGACGCATGCCGCAACCGACCCGAGCGCACCCGCCCCGCCCCTCTCCGCCCACTCCCTTCCTCACCGTCACCGCCGACACCCTGGTCGCGGCCGATTTCCGTCCCCGCTCCCGGCACCGGCCGCCCGGCCCGTACCGTCGCCTCCTCTCCACGCCAGGCGCCCGGGCGTTCGCGGTCGGCAATCTCACCGCCCGGCTGCCCATGGGCATGTTCAGCGTGAGCGCGGTCGTGATGATCGCCGGCGCCCATGGTTCGTACGCCCTCGCCGGCGCCGTCACCGCGACGGGGCTGGCGGCGACGGCGCTGGTCGCCCCGTGGACCGCGCGGCTCGTCGACCGGCACGGCCAGGCCCGGGTGGCCGTGCCCGCCACCCTGTTCGCCGCGCTGGGCTCCCTGGCCCTGCTGCTGTGCGTGCGGTACGGGGCGCCCTCCTGGACCCTGTTCGCCGCCCACGCCGCCACCGCGACGACGCCCAACACCGGCGGCATGGCCCGCGCCCGCTGGGTCCACCTGCTGAAGGGCGACGCCGACGCGCTGCACACCGCGAACTCCTTCGAACAGGCCACGGACGAGCTGTGTTTCATGCTCGGGCCCGTTCTCGCGGCGTTCCTGTGCACCGCGCTGTTCCCGGAGGCCGGCACGCTCGTGGGCGTGGTGCTGCTGGTGACCGGCATGCTGCTGTTCGCCGCGCAGCGGGCGACCGAGCCGCCGGCCCGTCCTCGCCCGACGGCGAAGGGGCCCTTCCGGGCCCCGGGCATCCCCCCGCTGCTGGTCGTGTGCCTGGCGATGGGCGGGGTCTTCGGCGCCATGGAGGTCGTCACTGTCGCTTTCGCGGACGCCCGGGGTCACCGCGCCGCGGCCGGGGCGGTTCTCGCGTTGCAGGCGGCCGGGTCGTGTGCGGCGGGTCTGCTGTACGGCGCGGTCAAGCCCACCGGTCCGGCCGAGCGCCGTCTGTCCCGGTGCGTGGCCGCGATGACCGCCCTGCTGACGCTGCCGCTCCTCGCGGCCTCCCTCAGCGGCTCGCTGCCGCTGCTGGCGCTCACGCTGCTGGTCGGCGGGATGGCGACGGCTCCGACGATGGTCACCACGATGACGCTGGTCCAGCACCGCACGCCGGAGGGGCGTTCGAACGAGGGCATGACCCTCGCGGTGACCGGTCTGCTCGGCGGCATCGCGTGCGGCAGCGCGGCGGGCGGCTGGACGGTGGAGCACGTCTCCCCCACCGCCGCCTACGGCATACCGGTCACGGCGGCCGCGGCGGCCCTGCTGCTCACCCTGCTGCCGCCCCGGACCCCGGGAACGTGAGAAACCCCCTGGGCCGCCGGCGGGCGGCCGGGACCCAGGGGGCTCCCTCCGCAGGGAGTGCGGGGGGCGAAGTCCCCCGCATCGCGCGGCGAAGCCGCGCACATACGTCGAGGGCGACGTGGCTCGCGCTTTCGCGAGCACACGTCGCCCTCGACCTCGTGGAGATGGCGGGAATCGAACCCGCGTCCAACGGTGCGGAATCAGGGCTTCTCCGTGTGCAGTCCGCTTCGATTTTCTCAGCCCCGGAGATCACGCGGACAAGTCTCCGACGGGCTCAGTCACTGTTTGGTTTCCCTCTTCACCCCGTGACCGGGATCAAGGTTTAGTCCCCTAGCTGATGCCAGGATCCGGGTCGGGAACAGCCCCGGGCTGACACTCCCTTAGTAGGAGGCTCGCTTCGCTACCTGAGATCAGGCAGCGAGGGCGAAGGCCTGCTGGGAGGAATCGCGCTTGGTGTTGGCGATTATTTTTTTCGGCCTGTGGTTTACGAGATCATGGCCGCTTCCTCGACACGCTTCCCCTGCTTCGACATCCGCTGTCGAAACCGATCATCCCCATGTTGATTTTTCAATCACAGCCACACCTGCTGTGCGGTGCGGTTGCCATCGTACGTGACCAACGCACGTGGGTGCCAGCCCATTCCCGGGGCGGTCAGGCCCGCTGCTTGCGCCGGATCGCGGAGATCGTCCGCTCCGCCTCGCGACGGTCCTGCTTCTCCCGGAGGGTCTGGCGCTTGTCGTACTCCTTCTTGCCCCGCGCCAGCGCGATCTCGACCTTGGCCCGGCCGTCCTTGAAGTAGAGCGCCAGGGGCACGATCGTGTGACCGCTCTCCTGGGACTTCGACTCCAGCTTGTCGATCTCCACGCGGTGCAGCAGCAGCTTCCGCTTGCGCCGGGCGGTGTGGTTGGTCCAGGTGCCCTGGCTGTACTCCGGCACGTGTACGTTGTGCAGCCACGCCTCGTGTCCGTCCAGCTGCACGAAGCCGTCGGCCAGCGACGCCCGCCCCTGGCGCAGCGACTTCACCTCGGTACCGGACAGCACGAGGCCCGCCTCGTAGGTGTCGAGGATCTGGTAGTCGTGCCGCGCCTTCTTGTTCTGCGCGATCAGCTTGCGCCCTTTTTCCTTAGCCATAGTGCGGTCCATTTTGGCACTACGGGGTGCTCCCGCGGAAAGCCGATTACGCGGTGGGCGTCTGGCGTCCCAGTCCGCTCAGCACCGTCCGGGCCCGTTCCAGGGCGGCCGGGTCCGCCGGGTCGACCTCCAGGTCGGGCGTGATGCCCGTGCCGTCGACCCCGCGGCCGGAGGGAGTGCGGTAGTGCCCGACGGTCAGCTCGGCCACCGAACCGTCGGGCAGCCGGCTCGGCATCTGCACCGAGCCCTTGCCGAAGGTGCGGGAGCCCAGGACGACCGCACGGCCGCGGTCCTGGAGGGCCCCGGT
Organism: Streptomyces sp. NPDC048392; assembly: GCF_043200575.1. Taxonomy (NCBI): domain Bacteria; kingdom Bacillati; phylum Actinomycetota; class Actinomycetes; order Kitasatosporales; family Streptomycetaceae; genus Streptomyces; species Streptomyces sp. NPDC048392. The sequence continues at coordinate 54,428 of NZ_JBICYB010000004.1, read as the reverse complement.
GAGAAGCTCGGCCGCGCTCATCGTGCCGCCGTCCACGAGCGCGACCAGGGGCCGGACCGTGTCGCCGCCGGCCTCGGCGTGCAGGGCGCGCTGGTCACCGTCGACGTCGTACGTGGCGACCAGCCCCCCGTCGAGGAAGGCGGAGGCGGTGGTGACGGCCTCGGTGACCAGGCCGCCGGAGTTGCCGCGCAGATCGAGGACGACACCGGCGCCGGACGGCACCCGCGCGACGGCGGTGCACACCTGTTCACCGACGCCCTTGGTGAAGGAGGCGACCTTGACGACGGTGAGGCCGTCGGCGAGCGTGCGCACGGTCACGGGGTCCGTGGACAGCCGGGCGCGGCGCACGGTCTCGGTCCACGCGCGCGTGCCGCGTTGCAGACCGAGCCGGACGGCGGTGCCGGCGGGCTCCTGCTCGGCGTCGCCGCGCAGTATGGAGACGACCTCGGTCACGGGCCGCCCGTCGACCCGCTCCCCGTCGACGCTGCGCAGCCGGTCGCCCCGGCGGATCCCGGCGTCGGCGGCGGGCGAGCCGGAGCGCACCCCGGTCACCTCGATACGGCCGTCGCGCTCGCGGCGCGCGGAGAGCCCGACACCGGTGTAGCGGCCGTCGAGGGCGTCCTCCAACTCCTCGTACTCGCCCCGCGAGTAGACGGCGCCCCAGCGGTCCCCGCTGCGGCTGACCGCGCGTTCGGCGGCCTCCACGGGGGACTTGCCGTCGGCCATGGCCTCGGCCGCCGCCCGGGCGACGTCGTCGTGCCCGTCCCGCTGACCGACCGGGGCGGCCGAACGGGCCGTGCCGGGCTCCGGCTTCCGGTCGGTGCCGGGGAACGAGCCGGTGGCCGCGCCCGCGGCGAGCACGCTCGCGAACACCAAGGTCAGGGCGGCCCCGTGGCGTACGCGGCGGGGCTGACGGAACAGGTCACGACCTGACATGCCGGTGAGTCTAGGACAACGCGAGGGGGCCGCACGGACGCTTGACCGTGCGGCCCCCTTGGCATGTGTCACACCTTCAGGTACTTGCGCAGCGCGAAGAACGCGGCCAACGCGGGCATCAGCAGACTCGTGGCCAGGATGAGCGGCAGCTTCGTCAGGACGGCGTCCCAGCCGATGAAGTTGATCAGGTTCAGCTTCTCGGACAGGGCGAGTCCGTGATCGATGATGAAGTATCTGGCGACCACCAGGAAGCCGCACGCGACACCACCGCCGATGAGACCGGCGACCGCCGCCTCCATGATGAACGGCGCCTGGATGTAGAAGCCCGAGGCGCCCACGAGGCGCATGATGCCGGTCTCGCGCCGCCGGCTGAACGCCGAGACGCGCACGGTGTTGACGATCAGCATCAGGGCGACGACGAGCATGAGCGTCATCACCGCGCGGGCGGCCCAGTTCATGCCGTTGAGGAGGCCGAAGAGGTTGTCCAGGATGCCCTTCTGGTCCTGGACGGACTGCACGCCCTCCCGGCCGTCGAAGGCGGTCGCGATGACCTGGTACTTCTCCGGGTCCTTCAGCTTGATCCGGTACGACTCCTGCATCTGGTCCGGCGTGAGGGAGCTGGCCAGCGGAGAGTCGCCGAACTGCTCCTTGTAGTGCTTGTACGCGTCGTCCTGCGACTCGTACGTCACCTTCTCGACGACGGCCATCTCGTCGAGGTCGGACATGATCTGCTTCTTCTGGTCCGCGGTCACCGCGCCCTTGGCGCAGTTGGGGTCGGACTCGGCGTCGCTCTTGTTGCAGAGGAAGACCGAGACGTTGACCTTGTCGTACCAGTAGCCCTTCATGGTGCTGACCTGGTCGCTCATCAGCAGCGACCCGCCGAACAGAGCCAGGGACAGGGCGACGGAGACGATCACCGCGAAGGTCATCGTCAGATTGCGGCGAAGACCGACACCGATCTCCGAGAGCACGAACTGGGCGCGCATGGCGTCTCGTTAAGCCTTTCGTTTCCTCGTCGTCAGTGCTGGTAGCCGTAGACGCCGCGTGCCTGGTCACGGACGAGGCGGCCCTTCTCCAGCTCGATGACGCGCTTGCGCATCTGGTCCACGATGTTCTGGTCGTGCGTGGCCATCACCACGGTGGTGCCCGTCCGGTTGATGCGGTCGAGCAGCTTCATGATGCCGACGGAGGTCTGCGGGTCGAGGTTGCCCGTGGGCTCGTCGGCGATCAGCAGCTTGGGCCGGTTGACGAACGCGCGCGCGATGGCGACGCGCTGCTGCTCACCTCCGGACAGCTCGCCGGGCCTGCGGTCCTCCTTGCCGCCGAGACCCACGAGGTCCAGCACCTGCGGCACGGACTTGCGGATCTCACCACGGGACTTGCCGATGACCTCCTGGGCGAAGGCGACGTTCTCGCCGACCGTCTTGTTCGGCAGCAGGCGGAAGTCCTGGAACACCGTCCCCAGCTGGCGCCGCATCTGCGGCACCTTCCAGTTGGACAGGCGGGCGAGGTCCTTCCCCAGGACGTGCACCTGTCCGTGGCTGCACCGCTCCTCGCGGAGGACCAGCCGCAGGAAGGTGGACTTGCCGGAGCCGGAGGACCCCACGAGGAAGACGAACTCGCCCTTCTCGACCTCCAGGGAGACGTCCCTGAGGGCTGGGTGGCTCTGTTTGGGGTAGACCTTGGAGACGTTGTCGAATCGGATCACGGGTGCACCACGGGTCGCCGGGGGTAGATGTGCGTGACCATACGCGAACCGGGGAGCCGACCGCAGTCACCGGTCTGGGTTGGGTATCAGTTGCGAGCTTTGTCCCCGCCGGGAGGGCGCGCGGGGGCGGGCGGAACCTGGCACAGTGGAAGGGAACGTTCGTGTCGTCGCGGGCGTTCTCCAGACAGAGCCGGTGGCAAGGAGGGCGAGCGCATGACGTACGACCGGTTGGTGTGCGCGAACTGCGCGGCGCCCGTGAACGAGGGCAGGTGCCCGGTGTGCCGAGCCAACCGCGAGCGGCTGCAGCAGGAGGGCAACTTCCTCGGGGGCCTGAATCCGATGACGCTGATCGCGCTGCTGGCGGTGCTGATCGCGGCGGTGGCCCTGCTGGCCCACCAGACCGTCTGACGGGCCTGGAGGGCCCCTCGCGGGCCTCCAGGGCGCGGACACGGACACACACGTAAGGGGCCCGGAGCGGTTGCTCCGGGCCCCTTACGTGGTGCCTCGCGTCGCGTGCGCGGTGCGTACGCGGACGGCTACCGTCAGGCGGTGGCCCCGCCGCGGCCGTTCATCATGCGCGGCAGCAGGCGGAAGCCGATGCCTCCGGCGATCATCGTGGCGGCGCCGACCAGCAGGAACGTGGTCTCCGCGGCGCCGGTCTCGGCGAGCTCGTCACCGCTGCCCTGGGCGGTGGTGTCGGAGGCCTGGGCCGCTTCGCCGGTGTCGGTCAGCGCCGAGGAACCCTGGTCCTGGGTGACGTTGTCGTTACTGCCACCATCGGGGGTGGTGTTGCCGCCGCCGTTGCCGCCGGTGGAGTCACCGCCGGTGGAACCGCCGTTGCCACCGGTGCCGCCGTTGCCACCGGTGGAGTCACCGCCGTTGCCACCGGAGGCGCCACCGGAGGTGGTGTCGCCCGTGGTACCGCCGCCCGTGGTGTCGCCGGAGGTGCCGCCGCCCGTGGTGTCGCCGGTCGTACCACCCGAGGTGGTGTCGCCCGTGGTACCGCCGCTCGTAGTGTCGCCGGTCGTACCACCCGAGGTGGTGTCGCCCGTGGTACCGCCGCTCGTAGTGTCGCCGGTCATACCACCCGAGGTGGTGTCGCCGGAGGTACCGCCGCTCGTAGTGTCGTCGTCGCACTCCGGAGTGACGACGATGTCGCAGGGGTCACCGTCTTCCTCGCCCAGCCCGGCCTTCAGGCCGGCACCGCTCCCCTCGGCGCTGGCGCTTACGCCGAAGTCAAGCGCCGAGGCGGCGCCCGCGGCGGTCAGGGATGCGCCGGCCGCGATCACGGCGCCGGCCGCTATGCGCGCGACACGGATGCGCGTCTTCTTCGTCATGTAGTTGCTACCCCCAGTAGCCGATTAGTCAGTGAGGCCGCACTCGGGGCCGTGATCGACGGGGGTGGCTGCGTGCACTCAAGTCCCCCGGTTCACATGCGCCCCGGAAATACGCATGCCGAGCCTCACCCTTACGAACGTTCAAAGCAACGTCAAGGCCATTGCGTACGCGATGTCCAGGTACGGGACGTATGCCGGACGCAGTTGGGGGTGAGTGTGACGTAAAACCCATACATCACCTGCGAACAGCGGGCAGAGAAAAGGCAACCGCCGCCGGAAGGGCGGCAGTTGCCTTGTCGACAAAGCGGCGTTCCCGCTTCGCGTTACTTCTCCTGCTGCTTGCGCCAGCGAATGCCGGCTTCCAGGAAACCGTCGATCTCACCGTTGAACACGGCCTCGGGGTTGCCCACTTCGTGCTCCGTGCGCAGGTCCTTGACCATCTGGTACGGGTGCAGCACGTACGAACGCATCTGGTTGCCCCAGGAGTTGCCCCCGTCGCCCTTGAGGGCGTCCATCTTGGCCTGCTCCTCCTGGCGGCGCCGCTCCAGGAGCTTGGCCTGGAGGACGTTCATGGCGGTGGCCTTGTTCTGGATCTGGGAGCGCTCGTTCTGGCAGGAGACGACGATGCCGGTGGGGAGGTGGGTGAGGCGCACCGCGGAGTCGGTGGTGTTGACGCCCTGGCCGCCGGGGCCGGACGAGCGGTACACGTCCACCCGCAGCTCGGACTCGTCGATCTCGATGTGGTCGGTCTGCTCGACCACGGGGAGGATCTCGACGCCCGCGAAGGAGGTCTGGCGGCGGCCCTGGTTGTCGAAGGGCGAGATGCGCACCAGGCGGTGGGTGCCCTGCTCGACGGAGAGGGTGCCGTAGGCGTACGGCGACTGCACGGCGAAGGTGGTCGACTTGATGCCGGCCTCCTCCGCGTACGACGTCTCGTAGATCTCGGTCCTGTAGCCGCGCTGCTCGGCCCAGCGCAGGTACATGCGCTGGAGCTTCTCGGCGAAGTCGGCGGCGTCCACGCCACCGGCCTCGGCGCGGATGTTGACGAGCGCCTCACGCGCGTCGTACTCGCCCGAGAGCAGAGTGCGGACCTCCATCTCGTCCAGCGCCTTGCGGACGGCCGTGAGCTCGGACTCGGCCTCGGCGCGGGTGTCCGGGTCGTCCTCCTCCTCGGCCATCTCGAAGAGCACGCCGAGATCGTCGATCCGGCCGCGCAGGGCCTCGGCCTTCCGCACCTCGGCCTGGAGGTGGGAGAGCTTGCTGGTGATCTTCTGCGCCGCCTCCGGGTCGTCCCACAGGGAGGGCGCGGCCGCCTGCTCCTCGAGCACGGCGATGTCTGCCCTCAGCCTGTCGAGGTCCAGGACGGCCTCGATCGACTCCATGGTCGAGGAGAGGGACTTCAGCTCTTCGGATACATCGACGACTGCCACGCATCCAGCGTAACGGCTCCGTCCAGCGGTCTTCGCCGGGCCGTCATGTGGCGGTGGTGACCACGGCGCGCGGCCTCACGGGGAGGCCGGTGCCGAGTTCCGCGTGTCCTGGGGGCCGGTGCCGCCCTCGTCACCGCCCGTGGCCAGCCACGTACCGACGCCGACCGCCGCCACCAGGGCGACCGCGCCCGCGCCCAGCGCGATCCGGCGCCGCCGGGCGGCGGCGCGGTTGCGGGCCGAGCCGGGGCGCGGGGCGCCCGCCGCGCGCGGGGCGCGGGCGGTGCCGCGGGCGCCGCCGGCCAGCTCGTCCGGGGCGGGTACGCGCATCGACGTGTGGGTGTCGCGGTTGGAGTCGGCCGGCTTGGCCCCCGGCACCAGGGGCACCGCTCCCCGGCGCCGTGCGGGCTCTGCGGCGGACGAGGAAGCGGCCGGGGGTTCCTCGGACGCGTCCTCCTCCTGCTCGGCGTCGGGCTCGTCCACGTCCAGCGGGCCCATCCCGGCCAGCATCGGCAGCAGCTCGCGCAGCCGGGCGCTCAGCTCGGAGGCGCGCAGCCGGGAGGCCGGCGCCTTGGCGAGGCACTGGACGAGGAGCTGCCACAGCTCGTCCGGGATGCCGGGGAGCGGGACGACCCGCTCGGTCACATGGCGGCGCAGCACCGCGCCGGGGTGGCCGCCGCCGAACGGCGTGAAGCCGGCCAGCAGCTCGTACAGCACCGTGGCCAGCGCGTAGATGTCGACCGCCGCGCGCGGGGGCAGGCCCTCGACGATCTCCGGCGCCAGGTAGTCGGGCGTACCGATGATCTTCGTGGCGCGGGTGCGCCGCGGGGTGTCGATGAGCTTGGCCACCCCGAAGTCCGTCAGCAGGGCCGGGTGCGAGCCGCCGGGGCCGAGCGGGCCCTGCATGTCGAGCAGTACGTTCTCGGGTTTGACGTCGCGGTGCACGACCCCGGCGGCGTGCGCGGCGGCCAGTCCGTCGGCGACGTCGGCGACGACGGCCACCGCGGCCTCGGGCGCCAGGCGCCGCTCCCGGTCGAGCCGGGTGCGCAGGTCCGTGCCCCGCACCAGGTCCATGACGAGCGCGAGGTCGTTGCCGTCGACCACCAGGTCGCGTACGGAGACGACGTGCGGGTGCTCCAGGCCGAGCAGTGCGGTGCGCTCCTGCACGAAGCGGGAGACGAGTTCCTGGTCGGACGCCAGGTCCTCGCGCAGCAGCTTGATCGCGACGGGTCCCTCGGGGCCCTCGCCCAGCCACACCGTGCCGGCACTGCCCCGTCCGAGGATCTGGTGGGCGGTGTACCGGCTGCCGATCTTCCGTGCCAAGACTGCTCCTACCGACGCGTGTGCGCCTAAAAGTACGCGCCCGAGGAGCCAACCTTCACAGCGGAGGCGGAAATCACCCTCCGGATGTCGACAAGTCTCCAGACTCGGCCGATCCGGCCAACGTGGCCGGTCCGGCCGGTCCGGCCGACTCGGCGGCCGGTGGGGTCTCAGCCGCTGGAGCCGCCCACGTCCCCGATCCAGTCGGTCGCGGTGGTGAACCAGTCGCTGAGCTGCTCCCAGTAGCCCTTGCCGGTGCCGATCCAGTCCTGCAGGGGGCTCAGTTCCCAGACCAGCCAGCCGGCCACGAACAGGATGAGGAGCGTGAACAGGCACCCCTTGAGGCAGCCGAGGCCGGGGATCCGCATGGGGTTGGCACTGCGCTGCCGCGGCGGCCTGGGTTCGCGCCTGGGCGGCTGCGGCTCGGGCGTGGGCGGCGGGGCGTACCGCTGCGGCTGGGGCCGGGGCTGCTGCTGGGGCTGCGGAGTGGCGTACCGCTGCGGCTGCTGCTGCGGATAGCCGTAGCCGGGCTGCTGGGGCGGCGGGCCCTGTGGGGCCTGGCGCGGCTGCTGGGGCGGCCGGGAGACCTGCCGCTGGGGGCGGCGGCGCAGCGGGTCCTGGTTCGGGTCGAGGTACTGGACCTGGGTCTGCTCGTTGCGGTCGCGGGCGGCGCGCAGCTGGTTCTGCCAGGGGTGCGGGTCCTCGGGCCCGCCCTGTCCCGGCCCGCCCGGCCGGCCCGGCCGGCCCGGGGGCACCGGTGGCATGACGGCGGTGGGGTCGGCGGCGCCCGCCTGGCCGCCGGTGTGCGGCAGAACGCTGGTCGCGCCGTTCGGGTCGTAGGCGCCGTTCGGGTTCTGCGGCAGGACCTGCGTCGGGTCGGCGGCACCGGGGGCGTCCGGGACCTGCGCGGGCGCCGGGTCGGGGACGAGGAGCACGGCCACGTTCTCGGCGGCGCCGATTTGCGCGCTGTTGGCGTGCACGCCGATGCCCTCGGCGACGACGCGCAGACCGCGGGCGAGGTTCTCGGCGCTGGGGCGTTCGTCGGGGTTCTTGCGCAGGCAGTGCTCGATGACCGTCCACAGCGGGTCGGGGACGGTGGAGGGGCGGCGCGGTTCGGCGCTCAGGTGCTGGTGCAGCACCTCAAGGGCGGAGCCCCCGCCGAACGGGGGACGGCCGGTGACCAGCTCGTACAGCAGGATGCCGGCGCCGTAGACGTCGACCGCGGAGGTCTGCGGGCGGCCCTCGGCGGACTCCGGCGCGACGTACGCGGGCGTGCCGACGAACTCGTGGGTGCGGGTGAGGCCGGGTGAGTCGGCGAGGCGGGCGATGCCGAAGTCGGTGAGCATCGGGTGCATCTCGCCGCCGGTCTGCCTCAGCAGGACGTTGGCCGGCTTCAGGTCGCGGTGGACGACGCCGTCGGCGTGGCTGGCGGCCAGCGCGTCGGCGATCTGCGCGGTGAGCAGCGCGGCGGCGACCGGGGTGAGCGGCCCGTTCTCGCGCAGATAGCGGTGCAGGTCGGGGCCGTCGACGAGGTCCATGACGAGGGCCAGCAGCTCGCCCTCGACGACCAGGTCGCGGACCCGGACGATGTTGGGGTGGGTGAGCCGGAGCAGGACGGAGCGCTCGCGCAGGAAGCGCATCACGATGTCCGGGTCGCTCGCGAGCTCTTCCTTGAGGACCTTGATCGCGACGGTCTCGCCGGGCTGCCCGGCCACGGCCGCCTCGGCCCCCGCGGTCTCGCGCTGGCGGGCGCGCCAGACGGTGCCCGTGGCGCCGCGGCCGAGGGGCTCCTCGAGGAGGTACTTGCTGCCTACCGGCCGCACGTCATGCGCTCCTAGTTGCTTGCTGGCTGTTCGGACCCACTGTAGTGCCGCGGTCCCGGCGCCGGGCTGTCGTCGTCCTGTGGTTCCCGTGGGACCCGCCGGCGCGTCCCGCGGCCGCCTCCGGGCCGTGTTCGAAGGAAAGACGCTCGACCCGGTCCCTTGGTTGCCGTTGCCGTACGTGACCGATCTCAAGCGGACGCCATTCGATCATCCGCAGGACACCTGTCAGGCATTTTTGGGGGCAGAGCCGACCAATCAAGATCATTTGACGGTGGACGACGGGCGTGTTGTCAGTGGCAGGTGCGAGGATGCCTGCAGTACTGGCCGACGTGCTCGTGTGGCGGTGGGGGAAGTCCGCGGTGGGGGACCGTGGTGACGGCTTCTGTCCCGGCGTGCGGGCGCCCGCGCGAAGGGACCGCTGACGGCGATGCAGATCCGGCTGACCGTCGTAGACCCGCTGGGCCCGCATGCTTCGGCCGCTTCGGCGGGGGGCCGGGCCGCGAGTTGTGACGTACTCGTCACCGCGCCCGCCGGCACGGCCCTGGCCGCGGTCGCCTCCGCGCTGGCCGCGGCGCTCCCCGGCGGCGAGGGCACGGGCTCCGGCCAGGTGGTGCTGTACGTCGGCGCGCAGCGGCTCGACGCCCAGCGCAGCACCCTGGGCGAGCCGCCGCTGATCGACGGTGCCGTGCTCTGCCTGGGCGCCCCGGGCGAGCCCGACCCGCACGCCGAGCCGGCCGACGTCCCCGCCCAGCTCCACGTGGTCGCGGGCCCCGACGCGGGCGGCGTCCACCTGCTGCACGGTGGCCAGATCCGGCTCGGCCGCTCCGCGGACGCCGACGTCGCGCTCGACGACCCGGACGTCTCCCGCATGCACTGCGCCGTGACCGTGGGCCCCGACGCCCGCGTCTCGGTCGCCGACCTCGGCTCCACCAACGGCACCACCCTGGACGGCGCCCGTGTGGGCGACCACCCGGTCCGTTTCGCGCCGGGCGCGCTGCTGCGGATCGGCGAGTCGGCCCTGCGGCTCGTTCCGGTGCCTCCGGCGGCCGAGGCCCGGGTGGCGACGACGCCGGACGGGGAGGGTTACGTACGGCTGTCGGAGCCTCGGCCGCGGGACGACGGGGACGGTGACGCGGCGGGCCACGCGCGCGTGGCCGACGGGGCGGAGGGGCACGCGGGCAGCACCGGCGGCCGCTCCCGCGCGACCGGACCGGCCCACGGCCCCGCGACCGGACCCGCGGGACCCTCGCGGGTGGCCGGCGCGGGCGTCGGAGACGCGCACTGGTCCGGTGCGGCACATGACCCCGCTCGTGGCTCCGCGCGCCCGGCCTGCCGTCCGGGCGGCCCCCCGGACGCGGCGGGCGCGGCGGACGGAGCGGCACCGGCCCCCACGGCCCGCGGCACCGGGGCGGGCGGGACGGCCGGGGCCCACGGGCGGACTCATCACGCGTACGGCACGTCCGGGTACGGCACGGGCTCGGTGCCCGTCGAGCCGCCGCAGGTCCCCGGCCAGGGCGGCGCACCCCGCATCGAGAGCCACGGCACCGGCCCCACGGCGGGCCCGCCCCGGCAGTCTCCCGCCGGAGGCGGGACGCACGGCGGCGCGCAGGGCGCGGGGGCGTACGCGACGGGTGTGCCCGGCGCGGGCGGGCACCACGCCCCGGTCCCCGGCACACCCGTCGAGGACGCGTACGGCCCGGGCGCTCCCGCGCGGGGCGCGACCCGCCCGGGCCGCTCCGGCGCGGGCATGCCCGGCACCGGCGCGTCGGGCACCGGCACGTCCGGTGGGGGCTCGCCCCGCTCCGGCCCCGCGGGCGCGGGCGCCGGGACAGGTCCCTCGGGCGCGCGTGCTTCCCGCACGGGCGCGACCGACGCGGGCACGTACGGCACCGGCACGTACGGCACGGGCACGCACGGCACCGGCACGGGCTCGCCCCGCTCCGGCCCCGCGGGCGCGGGCGCCGGGACAGGTCCCTCGGGCGCGCGCACTTCCCGCACGGGCGCGACCGACGCGGGCACGTACGGCACCGGGGCGCCGGAAACGGGCACGTACGGCACGGGCACGCACGGCACCGGCACGGGCGCGTACGGCACAGCTTCTTCCAGCGCGCGCGAGTCCCGCACGGGCCCGGCCGACACCGGCACGTCCGGCACGGGCACGTCCCGCTCCGGCGCTGCCCGCGCGGACACGTCCGGGACAGGTTCCCCCGGCGCGCGCGCCGCCCGCACGGGCGCGGGCGATCCCCACCCGGGCGCCTTCCACGCGGACGCCCCCCACCCGGACACCCCCCGTACGAACGCCGCCGGTGAGGCAGCCCGCCGCTCCGCCGGTGCCCCCGGCGGGGAAGGCGGCACCGGCCCGGACGACCGCGCCGGCCGGGAGGACGGCTCCGCTCCCCGCACCGGGCGCAAGGGGACTCCACTGCGCGGCACCGAGGTACCGCCGGAGGTGCGCAGGCGCGGTGGGATAGGGGCGTGGGCGCGGCGGCTGACCGGTGGGCGGGCAGGCGCGCAGGAGGTCACCGTGTCCGGCGTGGGCGACTACGAGGAGGTTGCGCCGGGACCGGCACCGGCCGCCCCGGCCCCCTCCCCGGGCGCCCCCGAGACCTGGCCGGACCCCGCGGCGCTGCTGCTGACGGCGCTCGGGCCGGGGCCGCGGCTGTGGGAGCGCGGCCCGGGTCACCCGGAGGCGCTCACCGTGCGGCTCGGTACGGCCGACCGGGTGGCGCCGGGCGGTGCGGCGCTGCCCGCGGTACCGGTGACCGCCGACCTGCGCGAGGTCGGCGCGCTCGGACTCGCGGGCCCGCGCGCGCGGCTCGCCGGACTGGCCCGCTCGGTGCTGGCCCAGCTCGCCGCGCTGCACTCCGCCGACACCCTGGAGATCGTCCTGATCAGCGCGGACCGCTCCCGTCCGCTCACCGAGCGGAACGCCGAGTGGTCCTGGCTGGGCTGGCTGCCACAGCTGCGCCCGGGTCACGGCCAGGACTGCCGCCTGCTGCTCGCCCACGACCGCGAACAGGCCACGGCCCGCGCCCAGGAGCTCCTCCGCCGCCTGGAGGACCACCTCTCGGACGCCCGGTCCGGAGCACGGCCCCCCGCCGCCACGGTCCCGGCCCAGCCGACGGCATCCTCACCGGACTCGCCCCAGGACAGGACCACGGGCACCCTCCGGCAGCAGCCCTCCTGGGCGCGGCCCGACGACGGGACCGACCCGGCCGACGGCTTCACCGGTCCGTACACCGTGGTCGTCGTGGACGGCGACCCCGGCGGTGCCGACGTGCGCGAGGCGGTGGCGCGGCTGGCCCTGGAGGGGCCGCGGGCCGGTATCCACGTCGTGTGCCTCGCCGAGACGGCCGCCGCCTCCCCCACGTCCCCGGTGGCGCGGACGTACGAGGCGGCCTGCGCGGTGTCGCCGGTGTTCCGGGAGTGCGGTGCCGTGGCGCTGCTCAGCGGCGACGTGGCGACGACCCTGCGGCTGCTGCGCGTCGCCCGCGCGGGCGCGGCCCCGGGCACCCCGGCCGCTCCCGCCGGCCCGGCCGCTCCCGCCGGCCCGGCCGCTCCCGCCGGCCCGGTCGGCCCCGTCGGCCCGGTCGGCCACGGCACCCTCGGCACGGTGGACGCGGTCTCCCTGCCGTGGGCCGAGCGGTTCGCGCGCGCCCTGGCCCCGCTGCGCACCGACACCGCCGTCGGTGGCGAGCGGCACGCGCGCGTGTCCGCGCCACTGCCCCGGGCGGCCCGGCTCCTCGACGAGCTGGGCCTGGCCCGCGCCACCCCGGCCTCCCTGATGGCCCGGTGGGCCGACGCGGCCGACGGCACGGAGGCCCTCGGGGGCCGTGCCCAGGCGGTGCTGGGCGCGGGCCCGCGCGGCCCCGTCACGGTCGACCTCACCGCCGAGGGGCCGCACCTGCTGATCGAGGGGCCGCCCGGCAGCGGCCGCACCGAGCTGCTGCGGGCCCTCGTCGCCTCGCTCGCCTCCGCCGAACGCCCCGACCGTCTCGGCGTCGTCCTCGTGGACGGCCGCGACAGCGTGAGTTCGGGCGGCGCCCACGGCGAGGGCCTGCGCGCGTGCACGGACGTACCGCACGTCACCACTCACCTCACCGCCAACGACCCCGTCGTCATGCGGGAGTTCGCCCAGTCGCTGAGCGCCGAGCTGAAGCGGCGCGCCGAGCTGCTCGGGCGGTCGGACTTCGCCGAGTGGCACACCGGACGCGAGGTGTCGGGCCGGCTGGTCTCCCAGCGCACCCCGACCGCCGGCGGTCCCGGTCCGGCGGGGATGCCGGACAACGGGGACGTCGACTCCCCGCCCAGCTCCACCATGCGGCTGCGCCCCGGAGCGGCCCGGCGCCGGGCGGACGCCGTACCGCCGCTCCCCCGCCTCGTCGTGGTCGTGGACGACCTCGACGCCCTCGTCACGCCCCCGCTCGGTTCTCCGGGGAGGCCCGCGGCGGGGTCGGTGATGCGTGCGCTGGAGGCCGTCGCGCGGGAGGGCGAGCGGCTCGGCGTACACCTGGTGGCCGCCACCGCGCCCGGCGGCCGCACGGACCGGACCGAGCCCGCCCTCCGCGCGACCCTGCGCGTCATCCTGGACGCGCCGGTGCCGGGCCCGGACGAACCGGCTCCCGGACGCGGCCGGTTGGCCCGTGCGGACGGCCGGGCCGTGGTGTTCCAGGGCGGCCGGGTCACGGGACGCATCCCGCGCACGGCGACCCTGCGGCCCACGGTGGTCCCCCTGGAGTGGCACCGCATGGGCGACCCGCCCACCCGCCGCCCCGTACGCGAGCTGGGCAACGGCCCGACGGACCTGGCGCTGCTGGCCAGCGCGCTGGAGCGGGCGGCCCGGGAGGTGTCGGCGGCGAAGGTCCCGTCCCTTCTGTAACGCCGGGACTTCCAGCCAAGGCCGGGAAAATCCCACCCGTCCGGCGGTTGCGGACGAGGCCGTCCAGCCGGAGCGGGGGTCCGAGGACGGCGGCCACCGGTCCGCCCGCGCCACGCCGGGCGTTTGGCCACGGTCACGACGCGGTCACGATCTCCGTCCCGACCGCCGACGCGCTCTTGCCGCTCTCACCCCCCTGGCGTACACCAGAGCGCACGGGACAGCGCCGGACGTGCGACAAGGAACGAAGAACGGGGCATTGATGCGCACGAGCAGCACCATGCGGACTCGCAAGACCCGCGGCAGTACCTCCAGCAGGACCGCCCGGGCCGCCGCCACCCTCGCCGCGGGAGCGCTCGCGCTCTCGCTCACCGCGTGCGGCGGCGGGGACGACGACAAGGACAGCGGCGACAAGGGCGGCGACAGGGATCCGGCCGCCTCCGTCACCCTCCCGAAGCTGGACGGCCAGAGCCTGGAGGTCGCCGCCGTCTGGACCGGCACCGAGCAGGAGAACTTCAAGAAGGTCCTCGCCGAGTTCGAGAAGCGCACCGGCGCCGAGGTGACCTTCGTGCCCGCCCAGGACCCGATCATCAACTTCCTCGGCTCGAAGATCGCGGGCGGCGCCCCGCCGGACGTGGTGATGCTCCCGCAGCCCGGCGCCATCAAGCAGGCCGTCGACAAGGGCTGGGCGAAGCCGCTGGGCGCCGAGGCGACCAAGGAACTCGGCGAGAACTACTCGCAGGGCTGGCAGGACATCGGCAAGGTCGGGGGCAAGCAGTACGGCGTGTACTACAAGGCCGCCAACAAGTCCCTGATCTGGTACAACGCGCAGGTCTTCGAGAACGCGGGGGCCGCCGAGCCCAAGACCTGGGACGAGTTGCTCACCACCGCCCAGACGATCTACGACTCGGGTGTCACCCCGTTCTCGGTCGGCGGCGCGGACGGCTGGACCCTCACCGACTGGTTCGAGAACGTCTACCTCTCGCAGGCGGGCCCGGAGAAGTACGACCAGCTGGCCAAGCACGAGATCAAGTGGACGGACCCCTCCGTGAAGGAGGCGCTGACCACCCTCGCCGAGATCTGGGGCAAGAAGGACTACGTCGCGGGCGGCGCTTCCGGCGCGCTCCAGACGGAGTTCCCGGCCTCGGTGACGCAGACCTTCACCGGCGGCGACCAGCCGAAGGCGGGCATGGTCTACGAGGGCGACTTCGTCCAGGTCAACATCGGTGAGACGAAGGCGGAGATCGGCACGGACGCGAAGGTGTTCCCGTTCCCGGCCGTCGGCGACACCGCGCCGGTGGTGTCCGGCGGCGACGCGGCCGTGATCCTGGAGGAGTCGAAGGCGGCGCAGGCGCTGGCCACCTGGCTGGCCTCGCCGGACGCGGCGGCGATCCAGGCGAAGCTGGGCGGTTTCCTCTCGCCGAACAAGGGCATCGACTCGTCGGTGTACCCGAACGAGGTGCAGAAGAAGATCGCCGAGGCGCTGGTAGCGGCGGGCGACGACTTCCGCTTCGACATGTCGGACCAGGCCCCGCAGGCCTTCGGCGGCACTCCCGGCAAGGGCGAGTGGAAGACGCTGCAGGACTTCCTGAAGAACCCGAAGGACGTCGCGGGTGCCCAGGCGAAGCTGGAGGCGGACGCGGCCGCCGCCTACGGAGGCTGACGCGATGACGTCGGCCACGGCGAGGGGAGCCGCCCCGGCCCCTGAGGGCCCACCGGCTCCCCTCGCCCCGAAGTCGCGCAAGAGCGTGACCGGCACCCGCGGGTCCGTGGCAGCCCTGTTCCTGCTGCCCGCCCTGGTACTGCTCGGCGCGCTCGTGGTCTACCCGATCGGGTACTCGCTGATCCGCAGCTTCTACGACCAGTCCGGCGACTCCTTCGCGGGATTCGACAACTACCAGGCGCTGTTCACCGACGACGGCATCCGCACCGCCCTGAAGAACAACATCATCTGGGTGGTGTTCGCGCCGGCGGTCGCCACCGCGCTCGGCCTGATCTTCGCGGTGCTGACCGAACGCATCCGCTGGGGCACGGCGTTCAAGCTGGTCGTCTTCATGCCGATGGCCATCTCCATGCTGGCCGCCGGGATCATCTTCCGCCTGGTGTACGACCAGGACCCGGACAAGGGCGTCGCGAACGCGGTGTGGGTCGGGGTGCACGACACGTTCGCCGAGTCGTCCGCGTTCCCGAAGGCGCATCCGGGCCGTGAGTCGCCGCTGAAACCGGAAGGCGGCGGCGCGTTCATCACGAAGCGGCCGGTCGTCGCGGGTACCCCGGTCGTCCTCCCGCTCGTCGGCGTCGCCCCCGACCTGATGCCCGACACCGCGCGGAGGGCAGTGGCCGCCGAGCCCGAGGACGGCAAGGTCACCGGCACCACCTGGCAGGACTTCACCCGCGGCAAGGGCGTGGGCAAGCTGGGCGGCGTCGACGCGGCCGAGCTGGGCTATGCCGGGATGAGGATCGAGGCGGTCAAGGACGGCGAGGTCGTCGCGTCGGCCACGGCGGCCGGGGACGGCACGTTCACGCTGCCCGCCGCGGCCGACGGGGCGCTGCTCAGACTGCCCGCCGACAACTTCGAGGAGCCGTACAACGGCCTGAACTGGCTCGGCCCCTCCCTTGTCACCCCGGCGATCATCGGATCGTACGTGTGGATGTGGGCGGGCTTCGCGATGGTGCTGATCGCGGCCGGGCTCGCGGGGATGCCCCGGGAACTCCTCGAGGCCGCCCGGGTCGACGGCGCCAACGAGTGGCAGGTCTTCAGACGGGTCACGGTGCCGCTCCTCGCACCGGTCCTCGCGGTCGTCGCCGTCACCCTGATGATCAACGTGCTGAAGGTCTTCGACCTGGTCTTCATCATCGCCCCGGGGTCCTCCCAGGACGACGCGAACGTGCTGGCCCTGGAGCTGTACCGCAAGGGCTTCGCCGCCGACCAGCCGGGCATCGCCAGCGCCATCGCGGTGTTCCTGCTGCTCCTGGTCATCCCTGTGATGTGGTTCAACGTACGGCGACTGCGGCGGGAGGTGCGGCGATGACCGCGGACGCGGGTTCCCTCACCAAACCCACCACGCCGGCGCCCGAAAGGGCCGTCGGGGCGAGGCGGTCCCTGGCGTCACGGCTCGCCGAAAGCGTCAGCGGCGGACTCGTCCGTGCCTTCCTGCTCGTGGTGGGCCTGTTCTGGCTGGTTCCCACGATCGGGCTGCTGCTGTCCTCGCTGCGCACGCCCCAGGACATGGCGTCGAGCGGCTGGTGGGAGGTCTTCACCGAGCCGTCCCAGCTGACCTTGCGGAGCTACGAGGAGCTGCTGAGGAACGGCGACATCACCTCCTCCCTCCTCAACACCGTGATGATCACCGTCCCGGCGACCGTCCTGGTCGTGGTCATCGGCTCCCTCGCCGGCTACGCCTTCGCGTGGATGGACTTCCCGGGCCGCGACTGGTGGTTCCTGGCCGTGGTCGGGCTGCTCGTCGTGCCCGTGCAGGTCGCCCTGATCCCGATCGCCGAACTCTTCGGGAAGATCGGCCTGTTCGGCTCGGTCCTCGGGGTGGTCCTCTTCCACGTCGGCTTCGGCCTGCCCTTCGCGGTGTTCCTGCTGCGGAACTTCTTCGCGGAGATCCCGAGAGAGCTGCTGGAGGCGGCCCGCCTGGACGGCGCGGGTGAACTGCGGCTGTTCGTACGAGTCGTGATGCCGCTCGGCGGCCCCGCGATCGCGAGCCTCGGCATCTTCCAGTTCCTGTGGGTGTGGAACGACATGCTGGTCGCGCTGATCTTCTCGGACTCCGGGAGCCAGCCGATCACGGTCGCCCTGCAGACCCAGGTGCGGCAGTTCGGCAACAACATCGACGTACTGGCACCGGGTGCGTTCATCTCCATGGTGATCCCGCTGGCCGTGTTCTTCGCGTTCCAGCGGCAGTTCGTCTCCGGCGTGATGGCGGGCGCCGTCAAGTAGCCGATGCGACAACACCCTTGAGGGGGCGGACCGGTCACCGGTCCGTCCCCTCCCCCGTACGGGGCATTCGGACGCGCACGGGTCGCCCGATTGCCGCAGGGGCCGTAACCAAGTCACTCCATTGGCCGTTGCCGGGCCGAGCGCCCGCGCCGACCCCGCCGACCCATGGATGTCCTCGTGCCCAGGTTCAGTGTCATCGTTCCCGCGTACCAGGTTCAGGCGTATCTGCACGCGTGCCTGGAGTCGGTGCTGGCCCAGTCGTACCCGGACCTGGAAGTGATCGTGGTCGACGACTGCTCGCCGGACGCCTGCGGGGCGATCGCCGACGAGTTCGCGGCTCTCGACCCGCGCGTCCGCGTCGTACGCCTGCCGCGCAACGAGGGCCTGGGCCCCGCCCGCAACGCCGGCATGGAGCGGGCGGGCGGCGACTACCTGGTCTTCCTCGACGGGGACGACACCCTCGCCCCGGACGCGCTGCGGGCCGTCGCCGACCGGATCAAGGAGACCGGGGAGCCGGACGTCCTGGTCTACGACTACGCGCGTACGTACTGGACCGGCGAGACGGTCCGCAACCAGGCCGCCGCACACCTCACCGAGCGGGGCCCGGCACCGTTCCGGCTCACCGACCGGCCCGGGCTGCTGAAGCTGCTGATGGTGGCCTGGAACAAGGCGGTGCGGCGGGAGTTCGCCGAGCGCGAGGGCCTCGCCTTCCCACCGGGCTACTACGAGGACACCCCCTGGACGTACCCGGTCCTGATGACGGCGGGGTCCGTCGCCACCCTGGACCGGGTCTGCGTGCACTACCGGCAGCGCCGGCGGGGCAGCATCCTCGGCACGCCGAGCGAGCGGCACCTGGACGTCTTCGACCAGTACGACCGCGTCTTCGCGTTCCTGGAGTCGCACCCGGAGCACGCCCACTGGCGGCCGCTCCTGTACCGCCGCATGGCCGACCACCTGACGACGGTGTACACCCGCCCCGACCGCCTCCCGCGCTCCCTGCGCGCCGAATTCCTGCGCCGGGCCCGCGTCCACTGCCGCCGCTACCGGGTCCCGGGCGCGCCCGCCCCGCTGCCCGTGCGGCTGCGCCACGCCCTGCTCCGGCTGGGCCTGCGCCGCACCTACGGAGTCCTGCGGCTGGCGTCGGCCCTGCGCCGCCGGACGGCGAAGGTCACCGCGGGACTGCCGCGCGCCGCGCGGACCGTCGCCCTGCGCCTGCACTACCGCCTCCAGCGCCGCCTCCCGCTGCGTACCGACCGTGCCGTCTTCGCCGTCGAGGGGGACCGGGGGTACGGCGGCGACCCGGGCGCGCTGGAGGAGGCGTTCCGCCGCGCCGCGCCGCACGTGCGCACGGCGTGGGCCGCCGGCCCCGCGCACCACCACACCGTCCCGCCCGGCACGCGCCGCCTGACCCCCGGTACGGCCGCCCACTGGACGGCCCTGGCCCGCTCCCGCTACCTGGTGCGCGACTCGGCCTTCGACGCGGGCCTGGTCAGGCGCCGGGGCCAGGTCCTGGTCCAGACACAGGCCGGAACACCCCTGGGGCACGCGGGTCTGGACCTCCAGGAGCGCCCGGCCGCCGCGGGCGGCACCGACTTCGCGCGGCTGCTGCGCGACGTCGACTCCTGGGACTACGTGGTCTCCGCCAACCGCCACTCCACCCTGACCTGGGAACGCGTGCACCCCGGCGACTGGACCGCCCTGGAGTACGGCCAGCCGCGCACCGACGCCCTCCAGCGGGCGACTGCGGCGGACGTGGCGCGGCTGCGCGAGACCCTCGGCATCCCCGAGGGCACGGTGGCGATCCTGTACGCGCCCGTCCACCGCGACTACCGCCGCACCCAGCGCCTCGCCCTGGACCTGGAGCGCGTCGTACGCCGTCTCGGCCCGCGCTTCATGGTGCTGGCCCGCGCCGACCCCCGCCACGGCGGACCGCTCACCGTGTCCGGGGGCCGGGTCCTCGACGTCAGCGACCACCCGCACGTGGAGTCGCTGTGCCTGGCCTCCGACGCCCTCGTCACCGACTACTCGGCACTGATGTTCGACTACGCGGGCCTGGACCGGCCGATCGTGATCCACGCGTACGAGCACGAGGCCTACGAGGCGGCCCGCGGCACCTACTTCGACCTGTGCGCCTTCCCGCCGGGCGCGGTCGCGCGGGACGAGGACGAGCTGATCGGTGTGTTCGCGGGCGGCGACTGGCACAGCACCCGCTCCGCCCGGCTGAGGGCCGCCTTCCGCGAGCGGTTCTGCCCGTACGACGACGGCCGCGCCGCCGAGCGCGTCGTACGCCGGGTGGTACTGGGCGAGACCGGCCTGCCACCGGTCGTGCCGCTCGCCGAGCGCCGCCCCGCGCCCCCGGCCGCCGCGGCCCTCGCGCGCACCTCGCTGGCCACGGTGCCGCAACCCGCGGGGCCCCGCACCGTCACCGACAGCCTCTGAACGCCGTTTGTCCCCCGGGAGCCCGCATGCCCCGCAGTTCGTCGCGGCCCACCCCGGCCCGGCCGTCCACACGCCGGCCGACGGGACGGCCCGGCCGCCGGCAGGACCCGGCGGGGCGCTCCCGTCCGGCCGGGACAAGTCGGACCTTGATCACGAGAGAAAGAGCAGTATGCCCCGCTTCAGCATCATCGTCCCGTCCCATGGGGTCGCGGGGCGGCTCTCCCAGGCCCTGGACTCGGTCCTCGCCCAGTCCTTCGGCGACTTCGAGCTGATCCCGGTCTGCGACGGCCCGGACTGTGCCGCGGCGGACGTCGCCGGGGAGCACGCCGAGCGGGACTCCCGGGTGACGCCCGTGCACTCGCCGCCGTCGGCCGGGCTGGCCGGGGCGCGCAACGCCGGGATGCGGGCGGCGACCGGCGCGTACCTGCTGTTCCTCGACGGCGACGACACCCTCGTGCCGGGCGCGCTGGCGGCGCTGGACGCGCGGCTGGCGGACACCGGCGGCGTCGACGTGCTGTATTTCGAGCACGAGCGGGTGCCCTGGTGGGAGGGCGAGACCACCAACCCGGCCGCCCCGCTGCTGGCGGGGACCCCGAAGGGCGCCTTCTCCCCCGACCGCGCCCCGCACCTGACCGGTGTGCACCTGCCCTCGTGGAGCGCGGTCCACCGCCGTACCTTCCTCACCGAGCGCCAACTGGACTTCCCCGACGGGCACTTCACGGACGTCGGCTTCGGCGCCCGGGTCGCGGCGCGCGCCGAGCGCGTGGCGGTGCTGCGCTCCGTGGTCGTACGGCATCTGGTGCGGCGCCAGGGCAACCGCCTCAACGTGCCCGGCGAGCACCACGCGGAACTCCTCGACCAGACCGAACTGGCGCTCACGTACGCCGCCGAGCGGGGTCTGCCGGCCGAGCGGCGCGGTCCGCTGTTCGAGCAGCTCTTCGCCGCGGTCCTGAAGACGGCCACCCACCCCCGGCGTCTGACGCGCCGGGAGCGCCGTGCCTTCTACCGCCGGGCGAGCCGCCTCTACCGGCGCCACCGCCCCGCGGGCTTCCGGCCACCGGGCGGGCGGCTGGGTGTGCAGCACCGGCTGCTGGCGTCGGGGTCGTACCCGGGCTTCCGCGCCCTGCGCGCCGCCAACCGGGCGGCGACCGGCGTCCTGCGCCGCCTGCCGTGGCCGCGGGGGCTGCGCACCCGCCTGCACTACCGACGCCACCTGCGCCGCCCGCTGGACGCGAACCTCGTCGTGTACTGCGCCTACTGGGGCCGCGGTTACGCCTGCAACCCGGCGGCGATCCACCGCGCGGCCCGTGAACTCGCCCCGCACCTGCGGTCGGTGTTCCTGGTCGAACCGGACCAGGAACACACCGTGCCGAAGGACGTCGACCACGCCGTCATCGGCAGCCGCCGCTACTGGGAGGTGCTGGCCCGCGCCAAGTACCTGGTGAACAACGCCAACTTCGCCGAGGGCGTCGTCAAACGCCCCGGCAGCGTGCACGTGCAGACGCAGCACGGCACGCCGCTCAAGACGATGGGCGTGGACCAGTCGACTTACCCGGTGGTGGCGGCGGCCACCGGCAGCTTCACCAAGCTGCTGGGCCGCGTGGACCGCTGGGACTACAACCTGTCCGCCAACCGGCACTCCACCCAGATGTGGGAGCGCGCCTTCCCGGGCTCCTACGAACACCTGGAGTACGGCTATCCGCGCAACGACGTCTACTGCACGGCGACCGCCGAGGACGTGGCCCGCGTCCGGCGCGAACTGGGCGTCCCGGAGGGGAAGACAGCCGTCCTGTACGCGCCCACGCACCGGGACTACGAGACCGGCTTCGGCGCGGGCGGCCCGGACCTGGAGGCGTTCTGCGAGGCGGCCGGTGAGGACGTGGTGGTGCTGCTGCGCGCCCACTACTTCTACGACCGGGGCGGAAAGGGGGTGCGCACCGGCCGGATCATCGACGTGACCGCGCACCGCTCCTCCGAGGACGTGTGCCTGGCGGCGGACGCGCTGGTCACCGACTACTCGTCGATCATGTTCGACTACGCCAACCTGGACCGGCCGATCGTCGTGTACGCCGAGGACTGGGACGTCTACCGGGAGACCCGCGGCGTCTACTTCGACCTGATGGCGGCGCCGCCGGGACCGGTGGCGCGGACACCGCAGGAGCTGGCCCGCGTCTTCGGCGACGGTTCCTACGCGGGCCCCGGGGCGGCGGCGCTGCGGGCGGCCTTCCGGGAGCGGTTCTGCGAGTTCGACGACGGCCGGGCCGCCGAGCGCGTCGTGCGCCGGGTGCTGCTCGGCGAGCCGCCCGAGGCGCTGCCGCCCGTGATCCCGCTCGCGGAGCGCGTCCCGGCCCCCGCCGCCGCCACTCTCGTAAGGAGCTGACCCCGCCGTGCCCCGCTTCAGCCTCATCATCCCCTGCTTCAAGGTGCAGGGCTTCCTGCGCGAGTGCCTCGACTCGGTCCTCGACCAGTCCTTCCGGGACATCGAGGTGATCGCCGTCGACGACTGCTCGCCGGACGGCTCCGGCGCGATCCTCGACGAGTACGCGGCCCGCGACGAGCGGGTGCGGGTGCTGCACCTGGAGGAGAACGCCGGCCTCGGCCGGGCCCGCAACGCCGGCATGCCGCACGCCACCGGCGACTACCTCTTCTTCCTCGACAGCGACGACACCCTCACCCCGGGCGCCCTGTGCGCGATGGCCGACCGGCTCGCGGAGACGGACGACCCGGACGTCCTGGTCTTCGACTACGCGCGCACCTACTGGTGGGGCGGCACCCGGCGCAACGCCCTGGCCCGGGTGCTCGCGGAGGCGGGCGGCGGCACGTTCACGGCGGCCGGGCACCCCGAGATCCTCGACCTGCTGATGGTGGTGTGGAACAAGGTCTACCGGCGCGACTTCGTCGAGCGGGAGGGCCTGACCTTCCCGCCGGGCTACTACGAGGACACGCCCTGGACCTTCCCGGTCATGTTCAGCGCGGAGCGGATCGCCGCGCTGGACCGGATCTGCCTGAACTACCGGCAGCGCCGCCAGGGCAACATCCTGTCCACCACCAGCCGCAAGCACTTCGACGTCCACGCGCAGTACGAGCGGGTCTTCGCCTTCCTCGACGCCCGCCCGGAGCTGGCCCGGTGGCGGCCGTTCCTGCACGCCAAGATGGGCGAGCACTGTCTGGACATCCTGTCCAAGCCGGACCGGCTGCCGCCGTCCGACAAGGCCGAGTTCTTCCACCGCACCGCCGGGATGTTCCGCGCGTACCGGCCCGACGGCGCCGAGATCCCGGCCGAGCTGCGGGTACTGGAGCGCGGCACCCTCGGCTACGCGGCCTACCGGCTGCGGCGGGAGTCCGGGCGGGCGGCCCGGGAGGCCGAGCGGCGGACGCGGCAGGCGCGCGGCGCGGTCGCCGGGCGGCTGCGCCGGGTCGCGACCGCGGTGCACACCCGCCGCCGGCTCGACCCCGACCTCGTCGTGTACTCAGCGTTCTCCCACCGGGGTGTGCTGGGCGACCCCGGCGCGATCCACCGCGCGGCCCGTGAACTCGCCCCGCACCTGCGCGGGGTGTGGGTGGTGCGCGACGAGGAGCACGCGGCGGACCCGGCCCTGCTGCCACCGGGCACGGAGCACGTGATCCTGGGCAGTGCCGCCTACCACCGGGTGACCGAACGGGCGGCGTTCCTCGTCAACAACGTCAACTGGCCCGGCACCGTGACCAAGCGGGACGGCGGTGTCCACATCCACACCCACCAGGGCACCCCGCTCAAGTACATGGGCGTCGACCTGCTCGGCAGGCCCGGCGCCCGGCACGGCCTGGACGTGCCGCAGATGCTGCGCCGGGCCGACCGCTGGGACCACAGCCTGGTCGCGGGCCGGTACGCGGAGCGGGTGTGGGAGCGGGCGTTCCCCTGCCACTTCACGTCCGCGCGCACCGGCAGCCCGCGCAACGACGTCCTGGTTAACGCGGGTCCACAGGACGGCCGCCGGGTCCGCGAGCGGCTCGGCGTCCCCGACGGCCACACCGTCGTGCTGTACGCGCCGACCCGCCGCGAGTACCGGCGGGGCGGGCTCGTCGAGCGCCTCGACCCGGCCCGGCTCGCCGCCGACCTCGGTGAGGGCCACACCCTGGTGGTCCGCCTGCACCCCTCCCTCGCCACCGGCCCGGCGCGCGGCATGGGCCTGTCGGAGCTGCACCGGCGGGGCGTGCTGATCGACGCGACGGACGAACCGCACGTGGAGGACCTGATGCTCGCCTCCGACCTGCTGATCACCGACTACTCCGCCCTGATGTTCGACTACGTGCTGCTGGACCGGCCGATCGTCGTCCACGCCGACGACTGGGACGCGTACACGGCGAGCCGCGGCGCGTACTTCGACATCACCGACGAGGCTCCCGGGCACGTCTCGCGCTCCTACCGGGAGCTGGCGTGGCTGCTGGCGTCCGGGACGTGGCGGGACGAGGAGACGGCCCGGGCGAGGGCGGCGTTCCGGGCCCGGTACTGCGAGTACGAGGACGGCCGGGCCGCCGAGCGGGTGGTGCGGACGCTGCTGCTGGGCGAGCCGGTGCCCGCGCCCGAGCCGTCCGGCGTGCCCGGGGCCCGCGCCGTCCCGGCCGGACGCGACCTGCTGCCGTCCACGTGAGACCCCGCACCTGGGTGCTGGTCCTGGCCGCCGTGTTCGCCGTGCTCCAGCTCGCCAACGTCACCGGCCGGGACACCCCGGACACCAAGAACTACCTGTCGTACGCGCTGAGCCTGAGCGGTGGGAGCAAGCGCGAGGTGGCGGCGGCCACCATCGACTACGTGTGCGCGAGCCGGGCCGAGCACGTCCGGCGCGACCAGCGCGTGCACGTGGTCCACTTCCACCGCCCCGACCCCACCGACCGGGTGAGGGCGGAGTGCCGCGAACGGGAGTGGCGGCAGGTGGAGCCGCGGCTGTCGGCCGGGCAGACCGGCGGGCACACCGTGCCGTACATGCCGGAGCGCTTCATGCGGATCTTCGAGGCGCGGCCC
This sequence comes from Streptomyces sp. NPDC048392, assembly GCF_043200575.1. Classification (NCBI taxonomy): domain Bacteria; kingdom Bacillati; phylum Actinomycetota; class Actinomycetes; order Kitasatosporales; family Streptomycetaceae; genus Streptomyces; species Streptomyces sp. NPDC048392. Next base: position 29,614 of record NZ_JBICYB010000004.1, on the reverse strand, counting down.
GGCTATCCGGCGTTCCTGGTGCCGTTCGTCGTGGCCTTCGGAGTGACCTGGGGCCTGTGGGCTGCGGGTGTCGTCGTCGCCTGCGCGGGCGGTGTCCTGGCCTTCCTGATCCTGCGGTCGATGCCGGTGCCGGTGCCGCTCGCGCTCGGCGGGCAGGCGCTGTTCTACGTGCTGCCGTGCGGGACGACGGCGATGCGCCCGATGACCGAGGGGCTGCTGCTGGCGCTGACCCTGGCGGCGGTGTGGGGCTGTGCGCTGGTGCTGCGGGCGGGACGCCCCCGGTCCGGGCTCCTCCTGGTCGCCGGGTCGCTGCTCGCCCTGTTCACGGTCAAGCACTCCCAGTCGCTGTTCCTGGGGCTGTGCCTGGCGGCGGCGGGCACGGTGATCGCCCTGCGGCGACGCCGACGGGGCGGTCCGGTGCCCCGGGACGTGCTGGCACTCGCGGCGGTGGGCCTGGCCGGCGCGGCCGCCACCCTGGTGCTGGCGCGGCTGCTGCACTATCCGTCCGAGGCGGACAGCCTCCAGGATCTGCTCACCGGCCACTTCGCCCGCCCCGACCGCCGGCACCCGTGGCCGGAGTTCTGGCAGTTGCAGGGCAACTTCTGGATGGAGTGGACGCGCCGGCAGGCGTGGCAGCCGCTGTTCGCGGCGGCGCTGGCCGCCGGGGCGTGGGGCGCGCTGCGGCGCGGGGGCGCGGTCGGGGGCTTCCTGGTCGCGGCGGCGTTCACCGGAATCCTCACCCAGGCCGGGCACCCGGACATCAACATCTGGGGCGAACGCCTGATCGTCCTGGCGTGGCTGCTGCCGGTGGTGGGGGTGCCGCTGCTGCTGGAGCCGGCGGCGGCGGGCGGCCGGGTGCCGCTGCCGGCGCGGGGACAGCCCGACCGGGCGGACGCGATCGGCTGAGCGTCCACCCGGGCCGGGACCCGCTCCGGGCCGGGGCCGCCCCCCTGGCTGAGACTGCCCCCGGGCCGGGACTGCCCCCGGACTGGGATCCGCCCGCGCCCGACCGTCTGCCCGGGACCGGCCGTCCGCCGCCCGGGTGACTTGGGTTGACGGGGGATTGATGGGGGCGACCCCACCGGGAACATACGCCAAATGCCCCGAATGTCCCACCACCGACCTGTTTCGTGAGCGCCGACGTCGTCGTCCGGCGACCCCTGCGCGGCGCGACGGCGCTGCGCCGCGGCCGCGTCCGGCGCCCCACCCCGTACCAGATCGCCGGTTTCCTCTTCTTCCTCCTGATGACGCTGGCGTACTGGGCGGTGCCGCTGTGCTGCGACGCCGGGCAGCACGCGGCCGTCGTCGAGCGGCTGAGGGCGAGCCTGCTCCACCCCCGCCACCCGATGGCCGACCTGCCGGGCGCGGGCAGCGCGTACTACTCGCCCTACGCGGTGGCGCAGGGCGTGTTCGCCCGGCTGACGGGGCTGGGCGGCTGGGAGGTGGTGCGGCTCGCCGGGCCGCTCAACCTGCTGGTGCTGCTGAGCGGCCTGGGCCGTTTGGTACGCGTGCTCACCCCGCGGCCGTGGGCGCCGGTGCTGGCACTGGGCGCGATGACGCTGCTGTGGGGCACCGAGCGGGCCTGGTGGAGCGGCTATCTCGGCCTGATGTCGATGACGGGCAACCTCGGTTATCCGTCGGCCTTCGCGATCGGGCTGACCTTCTGGGCCTGGGCGCTGACCGGGACACGGGCCCGGGACACGCGCCGGGTGCGGTACGTGGGGCCGAGCGGACTGCGCGGCCTGCCCGGGTACGCGGGACTGGGCGCGCTGTACGCCCTGATCCTCCTCGTCCACCCGATCACCTCGGTGGCGGCGGTCCTCGGCGCGGTGGCGCTGGTGGCCGGATGGCAGCGCGGGTGGCGCGGGCCGGTCGCGGGGCGGTGGGCGCTGACGGGCGCCGTGGCGGTGGCGACGGCGGCGGCCTGGCCGTACTTCGACGTGTTCGCGCTGGCCGGCGACGACAGCGTGGACGGGATGCACCGGGTCCTGTACCTCCGTCTGCCCGGGCAGTTCTGGCTGGCGCTGCTCGGGTTGCCGGCGCTGTGGGCGCGCGGCCGCCGCTCGCTCCGGGACCCGCTGGTGCTGATGTTCGCGCTGGACTGCGCGGTGGTGGCGTACGGCTGGTTCGGCGGGCACTACACGTACGGCCGGATCCTCGGACTCACGCTGGTGCCGTTGCAGTTCGCCCTGGCGGTGGAGCTGGCGGCCCCCCGGCCGTGGGGGCGGTGGCGCAGGACGCTGGGCCGGGTGGCGGCCGCGGGCGCCCTGCTCGGGTTCCTCACGGTCCACGCGGGGGCGGTGGTGCCGCGCGCGCTGGACCCGGTCGGCTTCGAGCAGCCGCCGCACTGGCCGACGTACGAGTGGGCGGCCCGGCACATCGGCCCCGGCGAGGTCGTGATCACCGACGGCTACTACGCCGGACACGCCGTCGCCGGGTACGGGCCGAACCTCGCGGCGCCCGCCTGGCCGGACCCGGCGCTGGACGAGCGCGAGCGCGCGCGGCGGGTGGCCGACGTAAAGGCGTACCTCGCGCCCGGTTCCACCCGCGCCGGGCGCGCCGCCGTCGTCCGCCGCTACCACGTCCGCTGGCTCCTGCTGACCCGCTGGCAGCCGGTGCCCGAGGAGGCCGTGGTGGTGGCGTGGAGCGAGCGGACGGGCGAGGTGCTGGCGCGGGTGGGGTGAGCGGGGCGTGCGCGGAACCTACTCGATGACGAGGTCGTGCGGAACCTACTCGATGACGAGGTCGACCGGGATGTTGCCGCGGGTGGCGTTGGAGTAGGGGCAGACCTGGTGGGCCTGCTCGACCAGCTTGCGGCCGGTCTCCTCGTCGAGCCCCTCGGGCAGCTCGACCCGGAGGGTGACGGCGAGCGCGAAGCCCTCCCCCTGCTTGCCGATGCCCACCTCGGCGGTCACCGCGGCATCACTGACGTCGACCTTCGCCTGCCGGCCGACGACGCCGAGGGCACTGCCGAAGCAGGCGGCGTATCCGGCGGCGAACAGCTGCTCGGGGTTGGTGCCCTGCCCGTTGCCGCCCATCTCGACGGGGACGCCGAGCGCGAGGTCGACCTTGCCGTCGGAGCTGACGGTGCGGCCTTCACGGCCGTGGGTGGCGGTGGCGGCGGCGGTGTAGAGCGCGTCCATGGGAGAACCGTCCCTTTCAGGAAGAGGCTGCGTGCCTGACAGACGCAAGTAGAGCACACAACTAAGTTGAACGCAACTAGATTGCCCACAACTAAATGGCGGACAAGTGCCGTCGGCTACCCTGGAACGCATGACGACGACGCCCGCGGCGGACTGGCTCCGCCTGGACCGGCAGATCTGCTTCTCCCTGAACGCCGCCTCGCGCGCCTTCGGCGGCGTCTACCGCGTGGTCCTCAAGGACCTCGGGCTCACCTATCCGCAGTACCTGGTGATGCTGGTGCTGTGGGAGCACGGACAGCTGCCCGTCAAGAAGCTCGGTGAGCACCTGCGCCTCGACTCCGGCACCCTGTCGCCCCTGCTCAAGCGGCTGGAGGCGGCCGGTCTCGTCCGGCGGGAGCGCAGCGCGCGCGACGAGCGGTCGGTGGAGGTGCGGCCGACCGCCGAGGGCTCGGCGCTGCGCGAGCGTGCCGTCGAGGTGCCGCGCCGGATCGCCGCGGCGACCGGGCTGGACCTGGCGGAGGTCGAGGACCTGCGTACCCGTCTGGACCGCCTCACGGCGGCGCTGGACACGTACGGCGCGCGGCCGTCCCCGGCCACCACCTGAGGGCTGGGTGTCCGCGCGTGAGCCGGATGGCGGATCATGGCACGGGGAACCGAGGGACCGGCGGAGAGACCGACGGACCGACTTCACTGACGAGGGGACGGCCGCAATGACCTGGCTGATCACCGGCGGCGCCGGATACATCGGGGCGCACGTCGTACGGGCGATGACGGAGGCGGGCGAGAAGGCGGTGGTCTACGACGACCTGTCCACCGGCGTCGCCGACCGCGTGCCCGACGGCGTCCCCCTCGTGGTGGGCTCGGTGCTGGACGGCGAACGGGTCGCCCGCGCCCTGGCCGACCACTCCGTCACCGGCGTCGTGCACCTGGCCGCCAAGAAGCAGGTCGGCGAGTCGGTGGACCTGCCGCTGCGCTACTACCGGGAGAACGTCGAGGGTCTGCGGGTCCTGCTGGACGCGGTCACGGCGGCCGGCGTTCCGTCCTTCGTCTTCTCCTCCTCCGCCGCCGTGTACGGCATGCCCGACGTCGACCTGGTGACCGAGGAGACGCCGTGCGTGCCGATGTCGCCGTACGGCGAGACCAAGCTGGCCGGCGAGTGGCTGGTCCGGGCCACCGGCAAGGCCTCGGGCCTGGCCACGGCCTCACTGCGCTACTTCAACGTCGCGGGCGCGGCGAGCCCGGAGCTGGCCGACACCGGCGTCTACAACCTCGTCCCGATGGTCTTCGAGAAGCTGACGGAGTCCGCGGCCCCCCGGATCTTCGGCGACGACTACGCGACGCCGGACGGCACCTGCGTGCGCGACTACATCCACGTCGTCGACCTGGCCGAGGCCCACGTGGCCGCCGCCCGCGCCCTCCAGTCCTCCCCCGGCCGCACCCTCACCCTCAACATCGGCCGGGGCGAGGGCGTCTCCGTCCGCGAGATGGTCGACCGCGTCAACGCCCTCACCGGCTACGCACAGCCCCCGACGGTCACCCCCCGCCGCCCCGGCGACCCGGCCCGCGTCGTCGCCTCGGCCGACCGCGCCGCCCTCGAACTGGGCTGGACGGCCAAGTACGACGTCGAGGACATGATCACGTCGGCGTGGGCCGGCTGGGTACGGCTGCACCCGGAAGCGGCGCGGGACTGACGCCCCGGTCACGCCCTCCGAGTCCGGCCCGGAGGGCGTCGGCGCCGGGCCACCGGGGCACCTGCTCGCGCACCCACGCGGGGCCGGGATCGGTGTACGGCCGGCCCGCCACGAGCAGGGTGGGCACGGTCTCCTCGCCGTCGTTGGCGGCCCGCACCGCTGCCGCACCGTCGCCGTCCCGCCACCCGCGCCGAACGGTGTCGGCTCGGCTACGGGGTCCGACATGTCCTGTGACAACGGACTTGAACCGCCTGTCATCGAAGTCGGGCCGGTGAGAGGCAGTTGGCTGCGTCAGCGCCGACCGCGCCGCGCCTCCCGGACATCCCGCATGCACTGAGCATTCCGCTCTTCGGCATGCCGCCGGGAGCGTGCCACCACAGGCCCCAACAGCCCATACGGCACCGAGAACAGCAAGCAACGAGCTGCGAAGTCCCATCCCCACGATGCGTCGCCCACCAGCGTCATGACAACGCTCATGACGACTCCCGTCGCCACCGCCGCGCCGATCTGCTTCCGCCATCGCCCCATGACTGGCAGTTACCCCACCGTCCTGTGATCACTGACAGGCCGGCCGTCCGGCGCGGGAAGACCTGCCAGCGGTCCAACTCCGGTACGACCGCTGCGGGTGTCACGGGTTCCGTGAACGCCGCAGGTCCCGTGGGCGCCACGGGTTCCGTGGATGCCGCGGTCCCGTGAACGCCACGAGTTCCGTGAGCGGCACGAGTTCCGTGAGCGGCACGAGTTCCGTGAACGCCACGAGTTCCGTGAGCGGCACGAGTTCCGTGAACGCCACGAGTTCCGTGAGCGGCACGTTCCGTAGGCTCCACGGGCACGTCGGGACGGGAGCCACTGCCAACCCGGCCGCGGCTCAGAGCGCCTTCAGGCCCTCCGCCGTCGCCCGTGCCAGCGACCCCAGGTAACCCTTCGGCAGCTTCGGACTGCGGATGACCACGGAGCGCCAGTACAGCGGCCCCGAGATCAGGTCCAGGGCCAGGTCGGTGTCCAGGGCGGGGCCCAGCTCACCGCGTTCCGTCGCCGCCGCGAGGATCCTGCTGGCGACGCCGTCCTGGCCCTCCCGCAGGGTCTTCCGCAGCGCCTCGGCGATGTCGGGATTGCGGGCCGCCTCCGCCTGGAGGTCGGGGATGACCTGCGAGGCCACCGGGTGGCGCAGGGCGCGGGACGTCACCTCGTACAGCAGCCGAAGGTCGCCCTCGAGGGAGCCGGTGTCCGGCGCGGGCAGGCCCTGCACGGCGAGGGCGGAGACGATGTCGAGCACCAGATGCAGCTTGGAGCGCCAGCGCCGGTAGACGGCGGTCTTGCCCACGCCCGCGCGGCGTGCGATCCCCTCGATCGACATCCGCGCGTAGCCGACCGCCGCGAGGTCCTCGAACACCGCCGCGCGGATGGCCTCCGTCACATCCTCGCGGAGTACCGCCGCCCCGGCGGGGGCCCGGCGGCGCGGGCGCGGCGGCGGCTCGTCGGCGGCGGCGTTGGTCGTCATGCGAGACAAGCATAGGGCGTCACGACGAAACGGTTGCGTTCCGACGTCGCCACGCCTACGCTCGCGTCACGACGATACGGTGCCGTCCCGACGTAACTGAACATACGCGGTCACCCAGGTGAACGACGGGCGTCACCTCTCACCCCCTCCCCCGAGCGAAAGCACCGGATGTGAGCCAGGTCCTCGACCCACCGCCCCCGACACAGGCATCGGCCCAGGCCGCCCCCACCCCCGCCGCCGAACACGACCTCGCGGCCCTCGCCGCCCGTCACGGCCTGTCGGTCAGCGGCGCCCGCCCCTCCCTGCCCCAGTACGTCCGCCTGCTGTGGGCACGCCGGCACTTCATCGGCGCCTTCTCCACCGCCAAGCTCACCGCCCAGTACAGCCAGGCCAAGCTGGGCCAGGTCTGGCAGGTGATGACGCCCCTGCTCAACGCGGCGGTGTACTACTTCATCTTCGGCATGCTGATGAACACCAGCCGCGGCGTGGAGGACTTCGTCCCGTTCCTGGTCACCGGCGTGTTCGTGTGGACGTTCACGCAGAGTTCGATCATGGCGGGCACCCGGGCCGTCTCCGGCAACCTCGGCCTCGTACGCGCCCTGCACTTCCCGCGGGCCGCGCTGCCCGTGTCGTTCTGCATCCAGCAGCTCCAGCAGCTGATGTTCTCGATGGGCGCCCTCGCCCTGATTTTGCTGGCCTTCGGCGTGCCGCCCTCCCCGTCCTGGCTGCTCGCGGTCCCGGCGCTGACGCTGCAGTTCGTGTTCAACGCGGGCGTGGCGATGGTCATGGCCCGGGTGGGCTCCAAGATCCCGGACATGGCCCAGCTGATGCCGTTCCTGCTGCGCACCTGGATGTACGGCTCCGGCGTCATGTTCAGCATCGACCACATGACCGGCCCCGACAGCGGCCTGCCGTCCTGGGTCGGCACCACCCTCCAGCTCAACCCCGCCGTCGTCTACATCGACCTGATGCGCTTCGCCCTGATCGACAGCTTCGCCGGGAGCCAGCTGCCGCCCCACGTGTGGGCGCTCGCGGTGGGCTGGGCACTGGTCGCCGGCATCGGCGGCTTCATCTACTTCTGGAAGGCCGAGGAGACCTACGGTCGTGGCTGACAACAACAGCAATGCCGCCCGGCGGACGGACGGGCTCGTGCCCACCGTCATCGCCGACGGCGTAGACATCGTCTACCGGGTCAACGGCACCGGCGCCGGCCGCGGCTCCGCGACCGCCGCCCTCAACCGCATCCTGCGCCGCAAGCAGAGCGAGAAGGCGGCGGGCGTACGCCGGGTGCACGCGGTGAAGAACGTGTCCTTCGTGGCGTACCGGGGCGAGGCCATCGGCCTGATAGGCACCAACGGTTCGGGCAAGTCGACACTGCTCAAGGCGGTCGCCGGCCTGCTCCCGGTGGAGAACGGCCGTATCTACACCGACGGACAGCCCTCCCTGCTCGGCGTCAACGCCGCCCTGATGAGCGACCTGACCGGCGAGCGCAACGTGTACCTCGGCGGCCTGGCGATGGGCATGTCCCGCACGCAGATCAAGGAGCGGTACCAGGAGATCGTCGACTTCTCGGGGATCAACGACAAGGGCGACTTCATCACCCTGCCCATGCGCACGTACTCCTCCGGCATGGCGGCCCGGCTGCGCTTCTCCATCGCCGCCGCCAAGGACCACGACGTCCTCCTCGTCGACGAGGCCCTGGCGACCGGCGACCGTTCCTTCCAGAAGCGCTCCGAGGAACGCATCCGGGAGCTGCGCAGGCACGCCGGCACGGTGTTCCTGGTCAGCCACAGCAACAAGTCCATCCGCGACACCTGCGACCGGGTGCTGTGGCTGGAGCGCGGCGAGCTGCGGATGGACGGGCCGACGGAGGAGGTCCTGAAGGAGTACGAGAAGTTCACCGGCGGCCCGGACAAGGGGGCGAAACCCAAGCCGCAGACCAAGGCCGCACCCGCTCCGAAGGCGCCGACGGCCGCGTGAGCACGCCCGCCCCGTCGCCCGGGAGGCGTACTCACGGTTAACCCTTTTGTCCGATTGATGTCACGATGACCGAAGAGAAACCGACCCACAGGAGTGCTCCGGGAGCGACGACGACGAAGGAGTCCCCGCGATGTCCGAGACGGCCCCCGACCTCAGCGTCATCGTCCACGGCCCCAACGTCCAGGACCACCTGCCCGCCCTCCTCGACTCCCTGGACGCCCACCCCCTCACCGGCGTCGAGGTCGTCGTCGCCGCCGTCGGGGACTGGGCGCGGGAGACCGCCGAGCACCACGCCCCCGCCTTCACCGTGCTGCCCCTCCCGGACGGGGCCGGGGACGCCGCGGCCCGCTCGGCGGGGGCGGCCCGGGCGCGGGGCCGGTGGCTGCACTTCGTGCACGCCAAGGACGGGGTGCCGGTCGGCGCCCCGCCCGCCGTCGCCCGGCACGCCGCCGGCCTCCCCGACACGGTGGACGTCCTGCTCCTCGACCACGTCCGCAGCTCCTGGCGGACCTTCGGCCTGCCCTCGCCCGACGGCCCCCGCCTCGCCCGCGCGGGCCGCACCGGCCTCGCCCTCGACGACCGCGCGGCGTTGCTCGGGCTGACCCCGCTGCTCGGCAACCGAGCCGTGCGCGCCGACTTCTGGCGGGCCCACGAACGGCTCCTGACCACCGAGGACGAGCCGTTCGCCGCGTACGCCGCCCTGCTGCTCGCCGACCGCGTCGCCTGTCTGCCCCACCCGGCGTACGAGGACCGCAGGCTGCGCCCCGAAAGCCTTCCGCCGCCCACACCGGCGCGGTGGTACGCGCTGGTCGACCGCTACGAGGCACTCCTCGGCCTCACCGCCGACCGGCCGCCCGTACACGCCGCCCTGTACGACCTGATGGTCCGCGACTGCCTGCGCGCCTTCGCAAGCGCCGGGATGCCGGACGACGTGGCGCGGGAGTTCTTCCGCCGGGCGTCCCAGACCGCCCGGCGCCACCGCCCCGACGGGCACCGGCGACCGGCCGGCCTCCAGGGTGTGCGCCGGTCGCTGCTGGAGGACGGCGCCTACACCGAGTACCGCGCCCTGCAGGCCGCCAACCACGCCCGCCGGGGGGTGCGCTCCGCCGCGCGCGCCGGCCGGCGCCGGGCCGGCACACGGCTGCGCGACCTCCAGTACCGCACCGCCCTGGCCCGTCCGGTCGACCCGCACCTCGCGGTCTTCTCGGCGTACTGGAACCGCGGCGTGGCCTGCAATCCGGCCGCGATCGCAGCCAAGCTCGCCGAACTCGCGCCGAGCGTCCGCCCGGTGTGGGTGGTCACCGCGGCGAACGCGGCGCTGCTGCCGCCCGGCACCGACCATGTCGTGCCCGGCACCCGCCGCTACCGGGAGGTGCTGGCCCGCGCCAAATACCTCGTCAACAACGTCAACTTCCCGGACGCGGTGGTCAAACGCCCCGGCACCGTCCATCTCCAGACCCACCACGGCACCCCGCTCAAGCGCATGGGCCTGGACCAGCTGCCGTACCCCGCCGCCGCCCGCGGCCTGGACTTCGAGGCGCTGCTGGAGCGCGTCGACAAGTGGGACTACAGCGTCTCCGCCAACGGCCACTCCACCCGCATGTGGCAGCGGGCCTACCCGTCCCGCCACGTCTCCCTCGACCACGGCTATCCGCGCAACGACGTCTACTACACCGCCGGCGCCGCCGAGGTCCGCGCGGCCCGCGAGCGCCTCGGCGTCGCCCCCGGCCGCAGGGCGGTCCTCTACGCGCCCACCCACCGCGACTACGAGGCCGGCTGGACCCCGCGCCTGGACCTCGCGGCCCTCGCCGACCAGCTCGGTGAGGAAACGGTCCTGCTGGTGCGCGCGCACTACTTCTACGAGGGCGCGCCCACCCTCTCCGCCCCGCCGGCGGACCTGCGCCGCACCGGCCGCCTCGTCGACGTCTCCTCCTACGAACCCGTCGAGGAGCTGTGCCTGGCCGCCGACGCGCTGGTCACCGACTACTCGTCGATCATGTTCGACTACGCCAACCTCGACCGCCCGATCGTCATCCACGCCGACGACTGGGAGACCTACCGCACCACCCGCGGCGTCTACTTCGACCTGATGGCCGAGGCCCCGGGGCCGGTCGCCCGCACCCAGGCGGAACTGACGGAGATCCTCACCACCGACGCCTGGCGCGACGCACGCGCGGCGAAGGCGCGGACCGCCTTCCGGCGCCGGTTCTGCGAGTACGACGACGGCCGCGCCGCCGAACGCGTCGTGCGCCGGGTCTTCCTCGGCGAGGACGAGCGGACGCTGCCCCCCGTCCTGCCGGTCGAGGACCGCACCCCGGCCCCGAGCCCCGAGGAGGCCTGCGCGTCATGAGGACAGCCACGAGCCCGGCCACGGGCACGCCCGCGCCCCCGTCCCCGGGCACCCCGGACGTCACGGTCACGGTGATCGTCTACAACGACGCCGGACGCCTCCCCCGCGCGGTCGCGTCCGTCCTGCGCCAGACCCACCCGGACATCGAGGTCGTCATCAGCGACGACCACTCGACGGACGCGACCGAGGAGGTGGCCCGTGAGCTGGCCGCCCACGACCCGCGTGTCGTGTACCTCCGGCTGCCGGAGAACAGCGGCGGGTGCAGCGTCCCGCGCAACCGCGCCCTGGAGATCGCGCGGGCGCCGTACCTGATGTTCCTGGACAGCGACGACGAACTTCCCGAGCGTGCCGTCGAGGTCCTGCTGGCCGCCCACCGTGAACGGGACCTCGACTTCGCGATGGGCGCGGTGCGCCGCGTACGCGTGGACGGCGGACGCCGCACGACCTGGATGCCGCACCTGGTCGCTGAGCGCCGCACCCTCGACGGCATCGAGGCGGACCCGCGACTGCTCTTCGAGCACCTGTCGACCAGCAAGATGTACGCCCGCGCCTTCCTCGACCGGCACGGCCTGCGCTTCCCCGAGGGCATCCACTACGAGGACCAGCTCTTCTCGGCGCAGGCGTACTGCCTGGCCAAGACGTTCACCATCGTCCCCGAGCCGGTCTACCGCTGGTACGTCGCCCCGTACGCCGCCTCCGAGACGGCCTCCATCTCCAACCAGCGGCACAAGCTGACCAACGTCCGCGACCGGGTCCACGTGCAGCGCCTCATCGACGCGTTCCTGGCCGAGAGCAGGCACGAGTCGCTGCGCGAGGACAAGGACTTCAAGTTCCTCAAGCACGACTTCCGGATGTACGCCGGTGACCTCCCGTACCGCGACGACGCGTGGCTGGCGTCCTTCGCTGACCTCGTGGTCCCGTACCTCGACACGCTCGGCGAGGGTGCCTACGCCCGGCTGCCGCGCGCCGAACGGGTCGTACTCCAGCTGCTGCGCGACCGGCGCCTGTCCGACCTGCGCACGGCCGCCCGGGGTCTCGGCCACGACGTGGGACCGCGCCGGGTGACGTCGGCGCCGGACGAGGAGAGCGGGACGACGCGCCGGACCTACTGGGGCGAGGGCGTCCCGCGGTCCGCCGAGGCCCGTCGCGAGCTCGACCTGACGGACCTGGAACTGGACACCCGCCCGTTCTTCACCGCCCTGCTCCGGCACGAGATCACGGAGATCGCGCGCGGCCCCGGTGCCTCGGTCGACCTCACCGTCCACACCTACGACCCGGCCCTGCGTCTCCCGGCCGGCCCTCAGCGTGCCGTACTCCACCTCTCCCCCGGCCGCCGGCGCCTCGCGGTCCCCTTCCGCCTCTCCCCCGTCCGCCCCGGCCTCTTCGAGGGCCGCCTCCGCCTGGACCTGGCGGCGGCCCGTCTCCCGCTCCAGGGCTTCGAGGGCGCACGCCACCCCGTCCTCCGCCTCCGCCACCAGGGCCGCACCCACACGGGCGTCCTCCTGGCGCCCCTGGCCTTCCCACCCCTCACGGCCCACGTCCCCTACCGCGCCGGCCTCACCCCCCACCGGGTCACGGTCCGCCCGGAGGGGCACGACCCGGGGCGCCTGCAGATCACCTGGCAGCCGGTGGGCGCCACGGCCCGTCTGATCCGCCCCGCCGCCCGCCGCCTGTCCACCCCCCGGACCCGCAGAGCGGCCCGCCTGGCGGCGAACATCCTCCACTGACCTCCGCACGACCGCGGGCAGTCGTGCCGCTGGTGCGGCACGGGTGGGCGCAGCGGCGCCCCGTCCACGCCGGGCCGCGCACCTACTCCGCCCAGCAGGGCCGCACGCCCACCCCTGCCCAGCACCACACCGGACCGCACGCCCACCCCCGCCCAACACCCACACCGGGCCACACACCCACCCCCGCCCAACACCCACACCGGGCCACACACCCACCCCCGCCCAACACCCACACCGGGCACCCGTCTCCCGCGGCGGAGCAACGCCCCCGCTCACCCCGCCACCGCGTACAGAACCTCCCCACCCGGCCCCCGCCCCACAAGGCGCAACCCCGGGTCCCCCCGGAGCCCGTCACCGTCCCCCCGCCCCACCACCCACCGCACCCCGTACTCCCGCTCAATCCCCCTCCGCACGCTCCCCGCCACCCCGGCCGAGAAGTACGCCCGTACCGCCGCCGCCCGCTCCGCCTCGTCCGCCAGGAAGAAGTCGGGATACCCGGGAGCCACGGTGTACGCCCCGTACGCCGGAATCTGCCGCGCCGGGAACTTGCGCGCCATCACCACGTCCCCGTACCCGACCCACCGCGTGATCCAGCCGTACCCCTCCCACGGCTCCCGGTACTTCTCCTCGACCACCCCCGGCAGCACCCCCCGTCCGACCACGTACCCCAGCACGCCCGCCTGCCCCCACGCCCCCACCACCAGCGCGACGCCCAGCACCGCCGACCACACGGCCCGCACCGCCCGCCGCCTCGACTCCACCGCCTCCACCGCCACCGCGAGCTGCGCCGGGATCAGCGCGGCCGGCAGCACCCGCCCCCAGGACCAGTGCCCGCTCACCCCGCCCGCCGCGAACACCACCGCCCCCAGCGCGAAGAACAGCACCAGCACGTCCCGCCGGTCACGCCACCACCGCACCCCCAGCGCCGCCACCCCCACCAGCACCAGCCAGTACCGCCCGAACAGGTCCCGGTACAGCGACCGGTGCACCGCGTCCATCCCGTCCCCGGCACCGAGCAGCGCGAAGAAGTCGTAGTACGGCCAGGCCCACAGCACCACCACTCCCAGCGCGGCTCCCGCCCCCAGCCGCCCCCAGACCCCCCACCCGGCCCGCGCCGAGCACACCACGGCGAGCGCGCCCAGCGACGCGACGACCCCCGAGAACTGATGGACGAGCAGAATCACCGCCCACAGCACCCCGCACCCCGGCCAGCTCCTCCACCCGGCCGCCGCCCCGCGCACCGCCCGCGCCAGCCACGTCCACAGGTGAAAGGCCAGGCCGAGGGCGAGCACACTGGGATACGCCACCGTCAGTGCGAGGGAGTGCAGCCCGAGGAACCCGCTCCAGCTGAACTGCGTCGTGCCCCACAGCAGCAGCAGGGACAGCAGCGCGAGCGGCGGTGCCGCCGGACGCGCGCTCAGCGTGCGGGCGTACCGCCACACCCCGGTGACCAGCACCGCGAGCGCCGCCAGCGCCCCGATCCGCAGCACGGCGAAGACGGAGAGCCCCGTCGCCTTCGCGACCCACCCGAGCAGCACCGTCCAGGGCGAGTAGTACGGGCTCGGCGTGTCCGCGTCGACCAGCGGGTTGCCGGGATCGAGGAGACGGTGCCGCAGACGTTCGACGGTGGCCGCGTGGATGCCGAGGTCACCGATCCACGGCAGCCGGACGGTCACGAGGACCAGCAGGATCAGGACGAGGGCGGCCCCCGTCAGCGGCAGCGCGGTGCGCGTCATGGCGGAACGCCCGGTCACCCGGCCACCATAGACGAACGAAACGGTCAAGCAGGACATAAGGGCGCCCCGAGCCGGTACGGCCCGGGGTGCCTCACACGGCTACGCCGTTACGAATGCGTGCGCAGCAGCGTCCGCATCGTCCGCATCGCCACCGAGAGGTTGGACAGGTCGAACGCGTCCGAACCGCGGATCTCCTCCAGCGTCGTGCGGGCCCGGCCGAGGATCGCGGCGTTCTTCTGCTCCCACACCTTGAACCGCTGCTCGGGCGTCGACGTGCCGTTGCCCACCGCCAGGACGTCGGCGGTGAGCGACGCGTGCGCCGCGTACAGGTCCTCGCGGATCGCCGCTCGGGCCATGGACTGCCAGCGGTCGGTGCGGGGCAGATCACTGATCCGGTCCATCAGCTGGGTGACGCCGAGCCGGTCGGCGAGGTCGTAGTACACCTCGGCGACGTCCAGCGGCTCCTTGCCCATGCGGTCGGCCACGGACACGATGTCCAGCGCCGCGAAGGCCGAGGAGAACCCCGCCACCCGCGTGGCCGGCTCGTCCGGGACACCGGCGGCGGTCAGCTCGTCGTAGATGTGCTGGTACCACTCGGCGTCCGCGCCGCGCAGCAGCTTCGGCAGCTGCGACCAGACCTGCTCGACCCGCTCGGCGAAGAAGTCCACCGTCTCGGCCAGCTGCAGCGGCTGCGGCCGGTTGTTGAGCAGCCAGCGCGTGCCGCGCTCGACCAGGCGGCGCGAGTGCAGCCGGATACGGGTCTGTACGGCGGCGTCGACCGTGGTGTCCAGGGCCTCCACGGCGTCCCACACCGGGGAGGAGCGGAAGATCGCCCGGGCCACGGTCTGCGCCCGCACGATCTCCTCGAGCGACGCGCCGGTCTCCTCGCGCATCCGGTGCAGATACGTCGTACCGCCCGTGTTGACCGTGTCGTTGACCAGGACGGTCGTCGTGATCTCGCGGCGCAGCGGGTGGCTGTCGACCTGCTCGGGGAACTGCTCGCCCAGCGCCGTCGGGAAGTACGCGTGCAGCAGGCCCTTGAGGTACGGGTCGTCGGGCAGCGAGGTGTGCAGCAGCTCCTCGGCGACGGTGATCTTCGTGTACGCCAGCAGCACGGCCGTCTCCGGCCCGGTCAGGCCGTGTCCGGTGCCGAAACGCTCGCGGATCTGGCGGTCCGTGGGCAGGAACTCGAGAGCCCGGTTGAGATGCCCCTCCCTGACCAGGTGCCGCATGAAGCGCTGCTGGGCGTGGAGCATGTCCTTGGACTGCGCCAGCGCGTTGGCGATCGCCGCGTTCTGCGCGTAGTTGTTGCGCAGGACCAGCGCGCCGACCTCGTCGGTCATCTGGGCGAGCAGCTTGTTGCGCTGCTTGACGGTCATGTCGCCGTCCTTGACGAGACCGTTGAGCAGGATCTTGATGTTCACCTCGTGGTCGGAGGTGTCCACGCCCGCGCTGTTGTCGATGGCGTCGGTGTTGATCCGGCCGTCCCGCAGCGCGAACTCGATCCGGCCCAGCTGGGTCAGGCCCAGGTTGCCGCCCTCCCCGACGACCTGGACCCGCAGGTCCTTGCCGTCCACCCGGATGGCGTCGTTGGCCTTGTCGCCGACGTCGGCGTTGGACTCCGTGGACGCCTTGACGTACGTGCCGATGCCGCCGTTCCACAGCAGGTCCACCGGGGCCCCGAGGATCGCCTTCATCAGCTCAGCCGGGGTCATCTTGGTGCGGCCCGCCTCGATGCCGAGGGCCTCGCGGATGTGCGCGTTCACCGGGATCGACTTGGCCGTGCGCGGGAAGATACCGCCGCCCGCCGAGAGCAGCCCGGCGTCGTAGTCCGCCCAGGAGGAGCGCGGCAGCTCGAACAGGCGGCGGCGCTCGGCGTACGAGGTGGCCGCGTCCGGGTCGGGGTCGACGAAGATGTGCCGGTGGTCGAAGGCGGCGACCAGACGGATGTGCTCGCTGAGCAGCATCCCGTTGCCG
Source organism: Streptomyces sp. NPDC048392 (assembly GCF_043200575.1). Lineage (NCBI taxonomy): Bacteria > Bacillati > Actinomycetota > Actinomycetes > Kitasatosporales > Streptomycetaceae > Streptomyces > Streptomyces sp. NPDC048392. The sequence goes on along the minus strand of NZ_JBICYB010000004.1, from coordinate 13,509 downwards.
AAGACGTCGCCGGACATGTCGCCGACGCCGACGACGGTGAAGTCCTGGGTCTGGGTGTCCACGCCCAGCTCCCGGAAGTGCCGCTTGACGGACTCCCAGGCGCCGCGGGCGGTGATGCCCATGCCCTTGTGGTCGTAGCCCGCGCTGCCGCCGGAGGCGAAGGCGTCCCCGAGCCAGAAGTTGTAGGACTCGGCGACCTCGTTGGCGATGTCGGAGAACTTCGCGGTGCCCTTGTCGGCGGCGACGACGAGGTACGTGTCGTCCTCGTCGTGCCGGACGACGTCCGCCGGGTGCACGACCTCGCCGGCCACCATGTTGTCGGTGATGTCGAGCAGCGCCGAGATGAACGTCCGGTAGCTGGCGATGCCCTCGGCCAGCCACGCGTCGCGGTCGACGCCCGGGTCGGGCAGCTGCTTGGCGACGAAGCCGCCCTTGGCGCCGACCGGCACGATGACGGTGTTCTTCACCATCTGCGCCTTGACCAGGCCGAGGATCTCGGTGCGGAAGTCCTCCCGGCGGTCCGACCAGCGCAGACCACCGCGCGCGACCTTGCCGAAGCGCAGGTGCACGCCCTCGACGCGCGGCGAGTACACCCAGATCTCGAACGCCGGGCGCGGCGCGGGCAGGTCGGGGATGACCTGCGGGTCGAACTTCATGGAGACGTAGTCGTGCGGCACGCCGCCGCTCGCCTCCTGGAAGAAGTTGGTCCGCAGCGTCGCCTTGATGACGGTGAGGAAGGACCGCAGGATCCGGTCCTCGTCGAGGCTCGCGACCTGGTCGAGGGCGGCGTCGACCTCTTCGAGCAGGGCGTCGACGATCTCGCGCCCGGCACGCTGCCGCTCCGGTGCCATCCGGGCCTCGAACAGGGAGACGAGCAGCCGTGTGGTGTGGACGTTGTTGCGGAGGGTGTCCTCCATGTAGTCCTGGCTGAACGTCGAGCCGGCCTGCCGCAGGTACTTGGCGTACGCGCGCAGCACCATCGCCTGCCGCCAGGTCAGCCCGGCGCTGAGCACGAGGGCGTTGAAGCCGTCGTTCTCCGCCTTGCCGGTCCAGGTGGCGGCGAAGGCGTCCTGGACCCGCTCGCGGGCGTCGTCGCCGAGGTAGTCGGCGCCGCCGGCCACCTTCTTGGGCATCCGCAGGCCGAAGTCGTAGATCCAGGCCGCGGTGCGGTCCGCGCAGCGCAGTTCGTAGGGCCGCTCGTCGGTGACCTCGACGCCGAGCCGGCTGAGCACCGGCAGCACGGCGGACAGGGAGACCGACCCGCCCTTCTGGTAGATCTTGAAACGCCGCTCCTCGGGCGCGGCGCCGACCGGCTCGTACAGGCTCAGCGCGAAGGTCCGCTGCTCGTCGAGCCGCTCCAGGTGCCCGAGGTCGGCGACCGCGGCACGCGGGCTGTGGTCGGCCTTGTAGCCCTCCGGGAAGGCGCCGCCGTAGTGGCGCAGCAGCTCCGCGGCGCGTTCCTCGCCGGCCTCGGCGGTCAGCGCCTCGGCGAATCCGTCGGCCCAGGAACGGGCGGCCTCGACGAGCCGGGCCTCCACGCGCTCCTTGTCGGTGTCCGACAGGTGCGGCAGCTCGGTGCCCTGCGGGACCCGGACCACGAAGTGCAGCCGGGACAGGATCGACTCGGTGTTCCAGGCCGTGAAGTCGACGCTGGTACCGCCGAGCTCCTCCTTCAGGATGTCGATGATCCGCAGCCGCACGCCGGTGGTGTAGCGGTCCCGGGGGAGGTACACGAGGGCCGAGTAGTAGCGGCCGTACTCGTCCTGGCGCAGGTAGAGCCGCAGGCGGCGCCGCTCCTGGAGGTAGAGCACGGAGGTGACGATCGGCTCCAGCTCCTCGACGGACGTCTGGAACATCTCGTCGCGCGGGTACGTCTCCAGGATCTGCAGCAGGTCCCGCCCGTCGTGGCTGTTGGGCGAGAAGCCGGCCCGCGCCAGCACCTCCTCCACCTTGCGCCGCACGACCGGCACCCGGCGGACGGACTCGGTGTAGGCGGCGGAGGAGAACAGACCGAGGAAGCGCCGCTCGCCGACGACGTTGCCGTTCTCGTCGAACTTCTTGACACCGACGTAGTCGAGGTACGACGGCCGGTGCACGGTGGCCCGGCTGTTCGCCTTGGTCAGCACCAGCAGCCGGTGCTCGCGGGCCTTGGCCCGGGCGTCGGCGGGGAGCCGCTCGAAGGAGGGGCTGACGGGGTGGCTCTCGTCGGTCGCGTGGTGCGGGTCGGAGCGCAGGATGCCGAGGCCGGTGCCGGCGACGGCGCCGAGGGAGTCGTCCTCGCGCAGCAGGTACTCGCGGTAGCCGAGGAACGTGAAGTGGTCGTCGGCCAGCCAGCGCAGCAGCTCGCGGGCCTCCTCCAGCTCCCGCGCGGGGAGGTCGTCCGGGGTGGCCTCGGTCGACAGCTGCTCCGCGATGCGGACGGCCGCGTCCCGCATCTTGCCCCAGTCCTCGACGGTCTCGCGGACGTCGTTCAGGACGCGCAGCAGGTCGGCGGTGATCTGCTTCAGGTCACCGCGGTCGGTCTCGCGGTCGATCTCGACGTGGATCCAGGACTCGACGTGCGCGTCGTGCGGAAGGTCGGCGGTGGGCGGACCGGCGAGCACCTCGACGAGCCGGCCCGCGACGTCGCGCCGCACCACGACCTGCGGGTGGACGACGACGTGGATGCCGCGGCCCTGGCGGGTCAGCTCGTTGGTCACGGAGTCGACGAGGAAGGGCATGTCGTCCGTGACCACCTCGACGACGGAGTGGCTGCACGTCCAGCCGTTCTCCTCGACCGTCGGGGTGTGCACCCGGACGTTCGCCGTGCCCTGCGGGCGGGTCTCGGCCAGCCGGTAGTGCGAGACGGCGGCTCCGAAGATGTCGACCGGGTCCCGGTCGGCCAGGTCCTCCGGGGCGGTGTGCCGGTAGTAGCGCTGGAGGAAAGCGAACACGGACGCGTAGTCCGGGGCGCCGTCCGGGCCGTCCGGGCCGTCCGGGGTATCCGGGGTTCCCTCGCCCGTCGTCCCAGTCGGTAGGTGCCCCCCGGCCGGGCTGTTCTCAGCTACCCGCGCAGCCCTTTCGAGCAGCTCGGCCTTGGCTTCGTCCAGCTTGGTCTGCATTGTCCTCTGACTCCTGTCGCGCGCCGTTGCGTGACGTAGAAGGAAGTACGGTCTCCTGCCTTCCGGCATGGCATCGGGACACGGGGTGTCCGGTCTGCTCCGACGCTATGCCGCAAGATGAGAGGAGCGGGGGCATATCAGCCAATGTCGCCGCGCCCGCCGGGTGTGACATCGCTCTCGCCGCCACCGTCCGGGGGGTGTGCGGCGCCGTACCCGGGGACTTTGATGCCCCGTCCCGCCCGCGAGGATCAGCGACCGCCGCCCGGACACGGATGTCTTCCGTGCGTGCCGGGCGCAGGGCGGAGGCACCAGTGCCTCCGCGAACTATCGCGCTGATCACGCCACCAGGCTATCGCCCCGCACGGGCCCCCCGTCATGAGCCGCATGTGTACAAAACCGGACCCACGACTTGGACGTTCCGCACAGCTACGACCCGGCCGGGTGGCACGGTCCGCCGTCACGCCGCCAGCCGCTCCGCCACCACCACGGCCTCCCCCAACGTGTCCACCACCGGCACCCCGGCCCCTTCGAGGCTGGCCCGGCTGTGCGACCCCCCGGTGTACAGCACCGCCCCCGCGCCCACGTGCCGCGCCGCCACCGCGTCGTCCGCCGCGTCCCCGATCACCACCGTGCGAGCGGGCTCCACTCCGGCCTGCGCCAGCTCCGCGAGATGCCGCACCATGTGCTCGGCCTTGCTGCCCCCGGACGGTCCGGTCCGCCCGTCGACGCGTATGAAGTGCGCCTCGATCCCGAACCCCTTGACCAGCGGCAGCAGCTCGTCGTGGCCGTACATGCTCAGAATCGACTGGCTGCGCCCTGCCGACCGCCACCCGGCGAGCAGCTCCGTGGCGCCCTCGGCGAGCCGGCACCGCCCCCGGTGCTCGGTGTAGTGACGCTGGAAGGTCGCGTCCATGACCTGCCACTCGGCGTCCGTGGGCAGCCGTCCCATCAGCCGCTCGTAGAACTTCGGCACCGGTACGCAGTACAGCGCCCGGTACTGCTCCAGCGTGATCGGCGTCAGGCCCAGCTCGCCGAACGCCGCGTTCGTCGCGCCGATGATCGCGTCGTTGTCGTGGAACAGCGTCCCGTTCCAGTCCCACACGATGTGTGCGCCCGTCTGCATCCCCATGCCCGAAAACGTACCCGCCGCCACTGACAATCGGGACACCGTGGTGTGTCCGGCCTGCTCACACCAGGTTCGGGAGTTCCTGCGTCGCGTACCACAGCAGCTCGTGGTCCTCCACGCCGTCCACGACGAACTGGGCGTCGTCGTCCCCGCCGTCCGCCGCCGCGAGGGCCTCGGCCGCGGCGGCCACGTCCGCCTCCGCGTCGGCGGAGTCGACGTGCACCGCGGCCGCCCCGGCCAGCGGCAGCGGCCCGGCGACCCGGACCTCGCCCAGCGCCGCCGGATCCTGACCCCGGTCCGGGCCGGCCGCGGCGGCGCCGTCGGGCACGTCGGCGGCGACCACGACCCGGCGCCGTGCCGAGCCGGGGTCGGCCGCCAGCAGTCGCAGCGAGGCCAGCGCGGCCCGGTTCAGGGCGGCGTACTCCAGCTCCTCGACGTCGTCCGACAGGTACCACCCGCGCAGCGCCGGCGTGACGGCGTAGGCGACGAGCGGCCCGGCCCCCAGCTCTCCCGCCCGGTGCGCCTCGGCGAGGCCGGACAGGGTCAGGGGGACGTAGACGCGCATGAGTCTGCCGCTTTCGTGGTCGGGGACGCCGCCGGAGCGCTCGGTGGCCCCGACGGGAGAGCCTTCAGGATACGTGCGGGTGTCCCCTTTCGGGTCCCCGCCCATGACGCCCGACGCGTCCACCCCGGGCCCGGAATTCACCCGGTCCACGCGCTCAGCTCCGGGCTTTCGGGCGGTCCTGATCACTCTGATAGGTGAACCTCCCGACCCCCCGACCCGACCGCCCGCTTCCTTGCCGCGCCGCCCCTTCAGCCCGTACAAGATCCACGACCACGAAGTTACCGCCCGGTATCGCCCGGGCCGCTGAACGGGGACCCCTATGCGCAAGGTCATGACCAGGACCCGGCTCCACCCGAACGTCCCGCCCCATCGCACACCGGGCGTCCCGCCCCATGGCACACCGGACGCCCCGACTCTCCGCACACCGGACGGCCCGCTCGCCCCGGCCCCCTCCCGCGGCCCCGGCGGCGCTCCGGTGCGCCGCCCGTCCGGCCCCACACCGCCGGGCGACACCCCCGCGAACGTTCCGCCCCGCGGGCCCGACAGCGCCGCCCACGTCCCACCCCCCACGCCCGACGGCGCCCCGTCCCACACCCCGGCCGCCCTCGTCCTGTCCCGCACACCCGGCACCGTTACGTCCGGCGCGCCCGGCACCGTTGCGTCCCGCACACCCGGCACCGTTGCGTCCGGCGCGCCCGGCGGCACGCCGTCCCGCACACCCGGCGCCGTTTCGCTCCACGTGTCCGGCGGAGTGCCGCCCCGCAGGCCGGGCGGACGGGTCGCGCGCGCCGCGGCACCCGGTGGGCGGCCGCCGGGTTCCCCGGGCCGGTCCCAGCGGTCCGGTACGCGGCCGGCGGACACCCGTCCGCCCACGGCCGGCCCCGGCCGGGACACCGGGACCGGCTCACGCGTGTGGCCGGGCGACCTCACCACGGCCCCTGCGCCGGGGCACACCGGGGCAGTCGCACCGGCCCGGTCCGCGGCCCCCGTCACGGCCCCCACGGCGGACCCGACCGCGCCGGCCGCCCACCGGGCCGTCCAGCCCGCCCCAGCCCCTGTGATCCCCGCCCAGACCCCTCGCCGCCCCGTTCCACAGGTCCGTCCCACTGACCGCTTCGCCGAGCTGCTCCTCGGTGTGCTCAGCGGGCGGCGCCCCGTCCACTCGATGCTCCGCCACACCCTCGGCCGCGCCTACGACGATCTCGCCCACCTCGCCGAACGCGGCCCGCTGCGCACCCGGGGCGCGTCCCCCGTCGTCCGCGACATCGGCTACTTCGAGCCCCGCCCGGGCGCCCTTGAGGTCTTCGCCCGCATCGGTGCGGGCGACCGGCTGCGCGCCATGGCCTTCCGCCTGGAGCAGGGCCGGGACCTGCGCTGGCGCTGCACGGCGGTGGAACTGGGCGGCCCCCGCAGGACCCACACGGACGACGACTGACCGGCCCTGACCGGGCCGGGCCAGGCCAGGCCAGGCCTGGCCCGGCCTGGCCTTTCGGACCGCCAGGACAGGCCGGAGGGCCGGGCACCCGCGGGGACGCTGCGTCCCCGCGGGTGACCGGCCCTCCGACCGCTACGGCACCCACAGGCACCGCGCCGTCACTTCTTGCGGCGACGTCCGCCCTTGGCCTGCTTGCGGCGCTCCGCGCGCGTGAGCCCGTCGGACTGGCCCTGCGCGGACTCGCCGTCCGTGAAGTCGCCCTCGACGACACCGCCCTCGCCGTCCACGGTCGGCGCGGAGAAGTGCAGGTCCCGGCGCTGCGGCGCGTCGAGCCCCTTGGCCCGGATCTCCGGACGGGCGCCCGCCTGGGCCGGGACCGCGTCCTGCGCGCCCTTCTCCAGCGACGGCGCCGCGTCCTCGACCGGGACCTCCTCGACCTGCTGCTCGACCTGGACCTCCAGGTTGAACAGGTAGCCGACGGACTCCTCCTTGATGCCCTCCATCATGGCCTGGAACATGTCGAAGCCCTCGCGCTGGTACTCGACCAGCGGGTCCTTCTGCGCCATCGCGCGCAGGCCGATGCCCTCCTGGAGGTAGTCCATCTCGTAGAGGTGCTCGCGCCACTTGCGGTCCAGAACCGAGAGCACGACCCGGCGCTCCAGCTCGCGCATGATCTCGGAGCCGAGCTGCGCCTCACGCGTCTCGTACTGCTCCATGATGTCGTCCTTGATGGACTCCGCGATGTAGTCGGCGGTCAGTCCGGCCCGGTCACCGGCGGCCTCCTCCAGCTCCTCGACGGTGACCTTCACCGGGTAGAGCTGCTTGAAGGCGCCCCACAGCCGGTCGAGGTCCCAGTCCTCCGGGAAGCCTTCGGCGGTCTCGGCCTGCACGTAGGCGTCGATCGTGTCGTTCATGAAGTGCTGGATCTGCTCCTGCAGGTCCTCGCCCTCCAGGACGCGCCGCCGCTCGCCGTAGATGACCTCGCGCTGGCGGTTGAGTACCTCGTCGTACTTCAGGACGTTCTTGCGCGTCTCGAAGTTCTGCGTCTCGACCTGCGACTGGGCGGACGCGATCGCGCGGGTGACCATCTTGTTCTCGATCGGCACGTCGTCCGGGACGTTGGCCATGGACATCACGCGCTCGACCATCTGGGCCTTGAACAGCCGCATCAGGTCGTCGCCCAGGGAGAGGTAGAAGCGGGACTCGCCGGGGTCCCCCTGACGGCCGGAACGACCGCGCAGCTGGTTGTCGATGCGCCGCGACTCGTGCCGTTCGGTGCCCAGGACGTAGAGGCCGCCCAGCTCCTTGACCTCTTCGAACTCGGTCTTGACCGCCGCCTCGGCCCGCTCCAGCGCGGCGGGCAGGGCCGCGGCCCACTCCTCGATGTGCTCCTCGGGGTCGAGGCCGCGCTGGCGCAGCTCCGCCTCGGCGAGGTCCTCGGGGTTGCCGCCGAGCTTGATGTCCGTACCGCGGCCGGCCATGTTGGTGGCCACCGTCACGGAGCCCTTGCGGCCCGCCTGGGCGACGATCGTCGCCTCCCGGTCGTGCTGCTTGGCGTTCAGCACCTCGTGCTGGACGCCGCGCTTGCTGAGCTGCTGCGAGAGGTACTCGGACTTCTCGACCGAGGTGGTGCCGACGAGGATCGGCTGGCCCTTGCGGTGCTTCTCCTCGATGTCGTCGACGACCGCCTCGAACTTGGCGACCTCGGTGCGGTAGATCAGGTCCGACTGGTCCTTGCGCACCATCGGCCGGTTGGTCGGGATGGGCACCACGCCGAGCTTGTAGATCTGGTGGAACTCGGCGGCCTCGGTCATCGCCGTACCGGTCATGCCGGACAGGCCGGGCTGTTCCTTGCCGTTGTGGTCGTGGCGCTTGTAGAGGCGGAAGAAGTTCTGGAGGGTGATCGTGGCGAGCGTCTGGTTCTCGTCCTTGATGTCCACCCCTTCCTTCGCCTCGATCGCCTGGTGCATGCCCTCGTTGTAGCGGCGGCCGGCGAGGATACGGCCGGTGTGCTCGTCGACGATCATGACTTCGCCGTCGAGGACGACGTAGTCCTTGTCCTTCTTGAAGAGTTCCTTGGCCTTGATGGCGTTGTTCAGGTAACCGACCAGCGGGGTGTTCACCGACTCGTAGAGGTTGTCGATGCCCAGCCAGTCCTCGACCTTGGAGACGCCCGACTCGTGGATGGCGACGGTGCGCTTCTTCTCGTCGACCTCGTAGTCGCCGGTCTCCTCGATGCCCTTGAGGGTGTTGCCGGCCTCGCCCTTCTTCAGACGGGTGACCAGCTTGGCGAAGTCGCCGTACCACTTGGTGGCCTGGTCGGCCGGGCCCGAGATGATCAGCGGCGTACGGGCCTCGTCGACAAGGATGGAGTCGACCTCGTCGACGATGGCGAAGTTGTGGCCGCGCTGGACGAGTTCGTCCTTGGACCACGCCATGTTGTCGCGCAGGTAGTCGAAGCCGAACTCGTTGTTCGTGCCGTAGGTGATGTCGCAGCCGTACATCTCGCGGCGCTGCGCCGGGGTCTGGTTGGAGAGGATGCAGCCGACGGTCACACCCAGGAACTTGTGGACGCGGCCCATCAGCTCGGAGTCGCGCTCGGCCAGGTAGTCGTTGACCGTGACGATGTGAACGCCCTCGCCGGACAGGGCGTTGAGATAGGCGGGCAGCGTGCTGACGAGGGTCTTGCCCTCACCGGTCTTCATCTCGGCCACGTAGCCCATGTGCAGGGCCGCGCCGCCCGCCACCTGCACGTCGTAGTGCCGCTGGCCCAGGACGCGCTTGGCGGCCTCGCGGACGGTGGCGAAGGCTTCGGGCAGCAGGTCGTCCAGACTCTCACCGTCGGCATAGCGCTGCTTGTACTCGTCGGTGAGGGCCCTCAGCTCGGCGTCGGAGAGGTCAGCGAAGTCCTCTTCGATGGAGTTGACCTGGTCCGCGATGCGGTGCAGCTTGCGCAGGATCTTGCCTTCGCCTGCACGCATGATCTTCGAGAGGACGGACACGGGGGTTGGTCTCCTTGCCGGTCGGGCCTGGGACGGTCGGTTTCCTGTGACGGATTGAGCAACGGCCATCGTATGCGAGGACCCCGCCACCCCGGGAGGCCTGCCGTAGCGGGGACCGCCCACTCCTCGCATCAGGATTCCCGGTCTGCTGTCATCCGGTTCAACGTCCGGGCACCGCGGATGGTGCCGCGCCCTTCGACACATCGCACGGAAAGCGACCACCCGATCACGCACGGCGAAAGATGACGTCCCCCCGGAGCACCGCGCAGAATCGGCCGATGGAACCCGTCACGCTCACCACCGACCGCCTCGTCCTGCGCACGGTCGGCCCCCAGGACACCGAGGCCGTGTACGCCGCCGCACAGGATCCCGACATCCAGCGCTGGACGACGATCCCCTCGCCCTACCTCCAGGAGCACGCGCGCGGCTTCACGGAGCAGATGGTCCCCGACGGCTGGGCGAACGACTCGATGTTCACCTTCGGCCTCTTCCTGCCCGCCGGGGACCTGGTGGGCATGCTCGGCGTCACGATGATCTCCCTGGGCGCCGGTGAGATCGGGTTCTGGGGCACCAGGGAGCACCGCGGCCGGGGCTACGTCACCGAGGCCGCCGTCGCCGCCTCACGCTGGGCCTTCACCGAGCGGGCCGTCGACCGGCTGGAGTGGCGCGCCGAGGTCGGCAACACGGCCTCCCGCGCGGTGGCCCAGCGCGCGGGCTACACCATGGAGGGCACGCTGCGCTCCGCGGTCAACAACAAGGGCGTACGCCGCGACTGCTGGATCGGCTCCCTCCTCCCCTCCGACCTCTCCCTCCCGTCGACGTCTCCGTACCTGCCGGTGCCGTAGCCCCGGCCGCGGGCGGTCGTGCCTCCCCCAGTGCCCGAATGTCCTGCGGGGCGCCCCGGGGCGGCTCGGGTGGCGGGAGCCCTGCTCGAGCGAAGCCGGGAACGGGGGGAGGCGCCCCGCGCCGCCGGACCGCCGCCGCCGGACCGCCGCACCCGCCCCCACTGTCAGACCCACCCCCTATCGTGCGGACGTATGACGACCCTCCCGCCCCCCGCCACGGAACTGTCCGCAGACGAGGCCCGCCGCCTCGCCCTCCGCGCGCAGGGCTTCCTCGGGGCCCCCGACCGCCGCGCAGGCGTCCGCGGCGTTCTCCGTCACCTGGGCGCGGTGCAGCTCGACACCATCTCGGTCCTCGCCCGCTCCCACGAACTCATCCCGTACGCGCGCCTGGGCGCGGTCGGCCGCCGGACCGTCGACGACGCCTACTGGACGGACACGCACGCCTTCGAGTACTGGTCCCACGCCGCCTGCATCCTCCCGATCGAGGAGTGGCCCCACTTCGCCTTCCGCCGCCGCGCCTACCGCAACCGCCCGCACTGGAGCCACCACCTCCCCGAGGGCGACTACGACCGCGTCATCAAGCAGCTCCGCGCCGAAGGCCCCCTCACCGCCACCGACCTGGGCGGCGCGAAGAAGACGAGCGAGTGGTGGGACTGGTCGGGCACGAAGGTCGCCGTCGAGCGCGCGCTCATGTACGGCGAGGTGGTGTGCGTCGAACGCCGCGGCTGGAAGCGGGTGTACGACCTGGCCGAGCGCGCGGTCCCGGCCGGGCTGCTGCACGACGACCTGGACGACACCGAGTGCCTGCGCCGTCTGGTCCGCCTGGCCGGCCAGTCCCTGGGCGTCGGCACGCGCGCGGACATCGCGGACTATCACCGCCTCAAGGCCGAGCAGGTCGACGCCGTGATCGCCGACTCGGGCCTGGTACCGGTCACGGTCCAGGGCTGGGGCCGACCGGCCTGGGCCGACCCCGCGGCCCTGGAGACCGCCCCGCGCGGCCGTCACCGCACGACGCTGCTCTCGCCCTTCGACTCGCTGATCTGGGAGCGGGCGCGCACGGAGCGGATCTTCGGCTTCACCCACCGCTTGGAGGCCTACGTGCCCAAGCAGAAGCGGGTGCACGGCTACTTCGCTATGCCGGTCCTGGCCGGCGGCCGGCTCGTCGGCCGCGTGGACCCGGCCCGCGAGGGCCGCACCCTGGTCGCCAGGCAGGTCACGCTGGACGGCCCCGGGGCGGCCCCGGCGGTGGCCCAGGCCCTGGCCGAGGCGGCGAGCTGGGTGGACTGCACGGACGTCCGCGTGGAGCGGGTGGACACGCCGGACCTGCGGGAGCCCCTCACCGCCGAGCTGGCACGGCTGCTCGCCTGAGCCGAGACCGGCTTACCGGATCTCGAGGATCTTTTCCCGCATCGCGTACACCACGGCCTCCATCCTGGAGTGCAGCTGCAGTTTCTCCAGGATGTTGCGCACGTGGTTCTTCACGGTGTTCTCGGAAATGAACAGTTCCTTGGCGATGTCCCGGTTGTTCATTCCGGTGGCGACGAGTTTGAGGACCTCCAGCTCGCGGTCCGTGAGCCGCGGTGCGGGCACCAGTCGGCGTTCGTCGGTGCGCTGGATCATCGACTTGAACTCGGTGAGCAGTTTCGACGCCATGGAGGGACTGATCTGGGACTGCCCGTCGGCCACCGCGCGAATGGCCGTGGCCACCTCGTCCGTCGAGATCTCCTTGAGGAGATAGCCGGTCGCACCCGCCTTGATCGCGTCGTAGAGGTCGGCCTCCTCGTCGCTGATCGTCAGCATGATGATCTTGGCACTGGGGGCCACCTCCTTGATGGAGGTGCAGGCCTCGATCCCGCCCCGCTTGGGCATTCGCACATCCATCAGGATGATGTCCGGCAGCAGGTCGGCGGCCTTCTCCACGGCCTCGGCGCCGTCACCGGCCTCCCCGACGACCTGGATGTCCTCCTCCGCCGCGAGCACGATCTCCAGGCCGCGGCGGAAGAGGGCGTGGTCGTCCACGACCAGCACCCTGATGGGCTCCTCGCGTGCGGAGCCCGCGTCCGCGTCCGGGCCCATGCCGACCGCGCCGCCGCCGATCCCGTGGTCGACGCCCGCGCCCCGCATCGGTCCGAAACTGTCCGCCATCGTTCCTCCCCCTGAAGGCTGTGGCCTGTGGTCCTGAGCCATCGCCAACCCAGAGCAGCAGCCCACCGGTTGGGCCGTTGCCGCCATGATTCCATGTCCGGCGGACACCGGGGTGACCGAGCGGGCCGCGAAGGGGTCGCACATCCACGCGCACCGTCGCACACCGGTGCCCCTGGGGGCGCACACGCGCTCCAGGGGCACCGGTCAGCTCTCACCCGCTGGTGTCAGCCGCCGAGCGCGTCTCCCGCGTCGGGGGCGTGCGCCTGGGTGACCATCGTGTCCGTGGTGAGGTGGATCACGCCGTAGTCGTAGGCGTGCCGCCGGTAGACGACGCTGGGTTCCTTGGTCTCGGAATCGATGAACAGGTAGAAGTCGTGCCCGACCAGCTCCATCTCGTAGAGCGCCTGGTCGAGGGACATCGGTGCGGCCACGTGGGTCTTCTCGCGGACGACGAGCGGGCCGTCGCCCTGGACCTCGAGCGAGCCGATCTTCTTGGTGGGTACGCCGTCCTGAGTCTCCGTCGGGACGACGTCGCCGTTCCCGTTGAGCGTCGCCGCGCCGGGTACGCGGTCGGCGACCTCGGCCGCCGGGATCCGGCGTGCGCCGCGACGCGAGAAACGCTTGTCGTGCTGCTTGCGCAGCCGTGCGCCGAGCTTCTCCGCCGCCAGGTCGAGCGCCGCGTAGGGGTCGCTCGCCGCCGCCTCCGCCCGAATCACCGGACCGCGGGAGCGGAGGGTGATCTCCACTCGGTCACAGCGGTCGGCCTGCCGGGGGTTCGGCTCCTTGGACACCTCCACGTCGAGGCTGATCACCTTGCCATCGAGCTTCTGGATCTTCTCCAGCTTCAGCTTCTCGGCCACGTGCTTCCGGAACCGCTCGGGCACCTCGGTCTTGCGGCCCTTGACGACGATGTCCACGCAGAACTCCGTTCCCGGATCGCTCCGCTTCGACGGCGGAGCATCTCCCTTTCGCACCAGGTTCCGGTCCATCCCGAAACCTCGGACTCGGTGACGTCCACCTCCTCCCCCGCGGGTGGGTTCTCCACTCCACCGGTGCGGGTGATGACGGTGAGACCCGCAGCGCGGCACTCGGATTCGAGAGGTGTGGCCTGCGGCTTTGCCTCACACCGAACATATCTCGCCCGGACGGATGTCGTCACCCTCTACCGCGGTGTACCTCCGTTCCGGTGAATTAGTACTCCAGCTGTAGATCGTGATCTTCATGTCTGGGCGGCTTGTCGCTGGTAGTGGCTGGCCTGGGATCGGGCCTGGTGGCGGCGGCGCCAGTGGG
>NZ_JBICYB010000003.1:430920-431274 GCF_043200575.1 Streptomyces sp. NPDC048392 | reverse complement strand
AAACGCCCGGTTACATTTCGAACCCGGAAGCTAAGCCTTACAGCGCCGATGGTACTGCAGGGGGGACCCTGTGGGAGAGTAGGACGCCGCCGAACAATCTTTGGAAAGGACCCCTGGTCCCCAGCGTTCAGCTGGGGACCAGGGGTCCTTTTGTTTTTCCAGGGCGCGCCGGGTACCCGGCTGCGCGAGAATGACTTGCAGTACCGAAGACAGGAGTCACCGATGTCCACCAACTCTCCCGACGACCGACCGGAGCGCGACCAGCGGCGACGGGACAGTGGTGACCGCGGGGACCGCGGCGGTTTCCGTCGCGACAACGACCGTGACCGTGGTGGGGACCGCCCGTCCTTCCGG